>JANOZA010000633.1:0-14669 GCA_031429155.1 Verrucomicrobiota bacterium
GTCTTCGCGCCATCGCTCGGGGGGCCGTGCTATCGCTGTCTCTTCCCCGCCCCGCCTGCGCCTGGCTCCGTGCCGACCTGCGCGGAAGGCGGAGTGCTCGGCGTCCTGCCAGGACTCATCGGGACCATCCAGGCCACGGAGGCGATCAAACTTCTGACGGGCACCGGCACGCCGCTTACGGGACGCATGATTCATGTGGACACGCGCACGATGCAGTTCCGCGAACTCCGTCTGCGTCGCGATCCGCAGTGTTCCGTGTGCGGCGAATATCCAACCATCACCGCGCCGCAGGACATTGAGTTCTCGTGCATCCTGCCGCAGGAAAGCGCGGCGTCAGTCAATGCGGCGGAGCTGGGGAAAATCCTCTCCGCACCGCCCGCCGGCCTCTGCGTGCTTGATGTGCGCGAGCCGTGGGAGCACCTCCTGACACCGTGGGCGCCGGCCACGCTGCGCATTCCCTTTGCCGAACTGGCATCGCGCCGCAGCGAAATCCCCGCCGGAGGCCCATTGATCATCGTCTGCTCCATCGGAGAGCGCAGCGCTGACGCGGTTCACCTTTTCAAAGACCACGGCTGCGCTTCCGTCCGTCATTTGAAAAATGGCCTGCGCGATTTCCTGCCTTAGTCTATGCTCCTGCGCATGAAAAAGCCGATTCTCCTCACCGCCGTCGGGGCCGCGCTCTTTGCCGCTGGTTACTGGGCCGGCAACAGCCGCATCTCTGCCGACTCAACAGACGCGAAGCCTGGACCTGTCGCCGCCGCAGCCGCGGCGCGCGCTGCTGAGGCGTCCGCAAAATCCGGTGGCGCATTGTCTGAGAAAGAAGTCCGCGCCTTCACCGCCGGCCGGCCTTTTGCCAAAGGCGGAGCCAAAGCATGGCTGCTGGCGCTCGCCACTCAACTCGGCGGCGAACACCGTGGAATTGAAATTGAGATGGTGGACATGGCGCAGATTTTCATGACGATGGATGAGTCCTGCGCCTCCGAAACCTGTGACGCTCTCGTCGAACTCCTCGCTCTGTTCAAAGCCGGCGATCCGGCGCTGAAAGCTATTAATGACGGTGACGACATGGCCGAAGGCGCCTTCATGCTCACTGTTTTCCGGCTTTCCCAGATCAATCCCGCGGCAGCTCTGGAGGCGCTCCGAAAGATGCCGGAGGGCATTCCGGATGAGGCGACGAAGCTGGTTTTCAGCCGACTCGCAGGCCAAAGTCAGGCTCGCGCGGAGGAAATGGTCGGCACGCTGCCTGAAAAGCAACGCGGTGATGCGTTGGAGGGGATTTTTCAAACCCTCGCAGGCAAAGACCCGGTCGCGGCACTCGCCTTCGCTGAGAAGTATCCAGAGCAGATCAACGGTTACGAGCTTAACCGGGCGCTCGAAAGTATGATCAAACGCGATCCGCAGCAGGGCATGGCTGCGGCGGTCAAAATCAGCGGGAAAGCGCCTGACTCCGAGGCCGTGCGCCATGCGTTCAATACCTGGCTGGAGAAGGATCAAAATGCCGCCATGGCCTGGGCCGGCCAGCACACCGGCCCGGAACAGGATGCGGTGCAGTCGCTCCTTATTGAAAAACGGACGGAGTCAGACCCCGCGGGAGCCATGCAGGACTTTGCAAGGCTGGAGCAAACGGCGACGAATAAGGCGGATATGGAGAGTGCCGCTGCGGCCATAGCCAGTCAGTTGGCCGAGAAGGATCCAGCCTCAGCCCAGGCCTGGATCGCTACGCTAACCGATGGGCCCCACAAAGACAGGGCTTCCGGGCGTTTAGCTGATATCTGGATCAGGGAGGACCCCGCAGCCGCCTCTGAGTGGATCAAGAACTTGCCTGCGAACGGTGTGCGGGACACAGCGGCGCAGAGACTCGCCGAAACAATCAGCCGTCGCGATCCCGCAGCGGCATTTGAATGGGCTGGGAGCATTAGAGATGAAGATCGCCGTCGCGAAGCGGTGGAAAACGTCATGGAGGTGTGGAGGCAACAGGATCCCGAAGCCGCTAAAGCCGCCGAGGCTTCTGCTGGCCAAAGTAGCGTGCCCACTGCCGGGGATAAGTAGTTCACCGGCCAGCCCATGAGCACCCGCCGGGCGAGGAGTTTAGAAGTTTTCTCGGAATTTGCGCAATCTGCGTCCGGAAATGCCGACATCTCTTTTACAGCGCTGTGCTTTTCGAGCCGGCTCAAAGAAGAGCTTGCTTAAAATTTCCATAATCATACCCTTCCGTGTCATGAACCTCCGACCAGTCAGTTCCGTGCTCTCCGTCCTCTTGTGCCCATTCGCTGCGGTAGCGCTGGATACAAACAACAACCAACAGAGTGATGTCTGGGAAATGGCTTGGGGGGCACCGGGGCTGGCGGCGGCATCTGACGCCGACGGTGATGGCTTCACTAATGCTCAGGAGAGCGCGGCAGGGACGAATCCGAGAAGTGCGCTGGACTTCCCGGCTCTGGAGATGGCACTGGATTCAGCAGCGGTCTTTCGCTTTTCCTGGCACGGCGTGGCTGGGAAGAGGTATTCGCTGTTGGGAAGCTCTAGTCTCCAGGCCGGTTCGTGGCTGTCCACTGCGCCTGATGTCACGGGCAGTGGTGGAACGGATAAAATCACGTTGCTCACAGCGGGATTCAGCCGGCAGTTTTTCAAAATGTCGGTGACGGATCAGGATTCGGATGGCGATGGATTCTCCGACGCCGATGAGCGACTGGTGGGATTTGATCCATCTACAAACCACACTGAGCGAAATGCGCTGCTCGACGGTGCACGGCTGACCGCAGGTATGACGGCGGCGAACGTAATCACGGTCTCCGCTTATGATGACACCGCTGCGGAGCACTGGCCGGACCCGATTCTGTTTGTGCTGAGGCGGACTGGAGGTCTGCAGCCGCTGACGGTGAATTTTTCACTGGCCGGCACAGCGACACGAGGCACGGACTATACGACGCTCCCCGGCAGCAGCGTGACATTCGCACCTGGCCAGCGGGAGGCTTTTCTCGAAGCCATGCCTGTGACTGATGCCAATGATGGTGAAGCGACAGAGACTATAGTGCTCACCGCGCTGGCCGGCAGCGGATACACGATCGGAGCACAGAATGCGGCCACGGGTTCGCTGCTGAATCAGACAGCCGTCAACGGTCCATCGGCAAAAGCAGCGGCGCGTTTTCTGATTCAGGCGGCATTCGGTCCGGACCAGGACAGCGATGCAGATGGAGACCAAATCCCTGAAAACGTGGAAGAGCTTATGGGAATGGGATTCGACGCATGGATCAACGACCAGTTCACCCGCCCTGTAGGCAGGCTGCAGCCATTCGTGACGTGGGCGGAAGCGAACGAGCAAGCCTTGCAGATTTACAACGATTCGAAACAGGACGCCTGGTGGGGCCGGGTCATGGGATTGCCAAAGCTGCGCCCGGATGACACCGCCACACAACTACCGGACCCGCTGCGCCAGCGCATTGGTTTCTGTCTCAGTCAGATTTTCGTCATCTCCGACCGCATGGAGGACATCGGCGTGGCTCCCATCGGCATGGCGAACTATTACGACATGCTGCTGACGCACAGCTTCGGAAACTTCCGGAACCTGCTCCTGGATGTCTCGCTGCATCCCTGCATGGGCATGTATCTGAGCCACCTCGGCAATCAGAAGGCAAATCCGGCGACCAACCGATTCCCCGATGAGAATTATGCCCGCGAAATCATGCAGTTGTTCAGCATCGGGCTTTGGGAGTTGAATCAGGACGGCTCCCGCATGCTCAACGCGCAGGGGCAGCCGATCTCGACCTACACGAATGCCGATATCACGCAGTTCGCCCGCGTCTTCACCGGACTGGCCTTTGGAGGGAATAACGAATTCTTTGGCCTCCATCCGCGCGACTTCACGACGCAGATGAAAGCCTGGGATGCCGAGCACGACCTCGCGCCCAAGACACTCCTCCGGGGCACAGTGACGCCTGCCCGCACCGCCAGTGCGGCGGACAACGGCACGGCAACGATGCTCGATGTGAACGCAGCGGTGGATAACCTCTTTAATCACCCCAACGTCGGCCCGTTCATTGGCCGCCTGCTCATTCAGCGGCTCGTGACGAGTAATCCCTCGCCGGCCTACATTGGTCGGGTGTCCGCCGCGTTTGCCAATAACGGCTCCGGCGTGCGCGGGGACATGAAGGCATTCATCAAGGCGATCCTGCTCGATCCGGAAGCCCGCGACGCTTCGATGATGAACCTGCCTGCCTTCGGAAAACTGCGTGAACCATTCCTGCGCTGCGTGAATCTGGCGCGGGCCTTCAACGCCTCGACGCCAAGCGGTTGGTATTACCTGGACGCCTTCACCCTCGATCACGTGCAGGAGCCCATGAAGGCACCGAGCGTTTTCAATTACTTCCTGCCATCCTATGCGCCTCCCGGCGTGCTGGTGGACCAGGGGCTCGTGGCCCCGGAGTTCCAGATCATCAACGCCAGCACGGGCACCACATCGGCCAACTACTTCTGGACGCACATCACCGGCGGCCTTCACCGCTGGGGTGTCGGCAATCAAAGCTACAATACGACGCTCAACCTCACTCAGGAGATGCTGATGAATGTCCCGGCAGCGAACATCAACGATCCAAATCCCAACGTCCAGGGGCTCGATCCCGACCCGCTCCTGCGCCGCCTCGATCTCGTCCTCACTGGTGGCACGCTAAGCCCTCAGCAATTTCAAATCATCCGCGAGGCTCTCGTCCGGGTCGGCCCCAACAGTGTCTGGGAATGGCCAAAGGCGAGACTCAAGCTGGCTATCTACCTCATCGTCACGAGTCCGGATTTTTGCGTGCTCAGATAAAAACTCTCTTTCTCCATGAAGACCACCGATCAATCATCAATCACTCGCCGCCGCTTCCTGGGACAGGCAAACTGCGCGCTCGTCAGCACGATTCCAGTTCTGAATACGCTGCTCAATCTCCGGCTTGCCGGCACTGTCGCGGCGCAAGGCGGCGGCTCGGGCTACCGGGCGCTGGTCTGCCTCTTCGCTGGTGGAGGGAATGACACCTTCAATGTTCTCTCTCCCTACAGCGGGCCCTCCAGCACGGCGGCGGACTCTTACGCGGAATATGTCGCCAGTCGTGATGACCTCGCGCTGACTCACGCGCAGCAGATTCAGATCACCCCTGACAACACCCCGGGCCGGACATTCGGAGTGCATTCACTGATGCCAAATCTCGCGAGCCTTTTCGCGCAGCAGAAGGCGGCGTTCATTGCCAATGTCGGTACGCTTATCGAGCCGGTAATGAATCGCAGTCAGGTTGCCACTGCGGCGAAACGGCTCCCACTGGGCCTGTATTCGCACAGCGACCAGGCGGAGCAGTGGCAAACCAGTGTACCCAATAGCCGCAGCGGTGTCGGCTGGGCCGGTCGGACGATGGATCTCATCAAGAGCCTGAATGCCGAGCAGCGCATCTCGATGAACATCAGCACCGACGGCAGTAATGTCTGGCAAAGTGGCGTCACGGGTGCGGAGTATGCCGTCATTCCGTCGAATCCTGCCGACGGCACCGGCGGTGCCATCGGGCTCAGCGGCTACAAGAAGGCCTATGACAGTTCTGCGTTCGTCAACGCCACCGGCGCTGCCGTGGATGGGCAACTGGCAGTGACGTACCAGAATCTTCTGCAACAGACGTTTCTCAAGAAACGCAAAGAGGCGCTGGAGGCCTACGAAATTTATTATGAGGCCACGAAGAGTGCCTTGCCGGGGAATGTGACCTGGCCGAATACACAGATCGGGCGTCAGTTGAGGCAAGTGGCGATCACGATCATGGGCCGCGGAGGCATGGGCGCGAGCCGGCAGACGTTTTTCGTCGGCAGGGGCGGCTGGGATCATCACAGTGACACGCTTCTCCATCAGTCGGAGATGCTGCCGGAGATGGATGCGGCCCTCGGTGCGTTTTATCAGCAACTCCAGGCGCTGGGAGTGGAGAATGACGTGACGCTGTTCAGCGCCTCCGATTTTGGGCGCACCCTCACGAGCAATGGCCGCGGCTCGGATCATGCGTGGGGCGGAAACGCCTTCGTCATCGGAGGCAGCGTGAAAGGCCGGAAAATTTACGGCCAGTATCCGGGATTGGCTGTAAACCCGGAAAGCGGCGCAGAGGTGAACCCGCTAGACACCGGACGGGGACGACTCATTCCAACGACGAGTTGCGACGCTTACTTTGCCGAAATGGCGCTGTGGCTCGGCGTTTCACGCGGACAGTTACCCTTGGTGCTACCAAATGTGGCGAACTTCATCAGCACGACGGGCAACACTCCGCCGCTGGGGTTCTTGCTGTGAGGGGGCGCGTTTAGATTACCTCCAGCAGCCGCAGCATCGCGAAGATGCCTCCACCACAGCATGCCAACGCAGCAAGTTGAACGCAAATCCGGCGACTCGCGCTATCGGCAGGCCCGGAAAGGACGCGCAAGCCAGTCAGGATCGCGGAGAGGGCCAGGGCGCTGAGAAGGAGCAGCGCCACCCAGCCACGTGTGGAGTCCATTTGCCCGGGCTGCACTTGCCCAAGCGACGCACCGAAAAACAGCGCACCGGCGAGGAGAAGAATTACCCGACGATGGCGGGCGGCTTCTGAAGCCGGATGTGCATGAATAATGTCTGCGGCCGCAAGGATGGCGGTGGCGCCGGAAAGGAGGCCCCGCAGCCACAGCGGCGCCATACTGGCGATCTGCGGCGCAACCAGGTAACTGCCAAACCACAGCGCCGCGGCCAGTTGATACCACAGCGGCCTCATCGTTGCCCCGAGAGTCACGGCAGCAACGAAGACCAGCCACAGGGTGAACCACACGCCAGGCTGGACTTCTTTGATGGCCGCGATCGTTTCCGCCCGCCACAATACAGGCGCGGCTTGGCTCTCGCCGCCCTGGCCGGATTGCAGTCCGCCTTTGGGGTCCGCACGTGCGAAGCCCGAACTAAAGGAAATTTCCCGGTCACGCAGCAGGGCACCGAATTTCACCGGCGTCTCGCCCTCGGCCGTAGCGATAGGCGTAGCTCAGATCCCACGGCACACCCGGGGCCGATGGAAACTCGACGCACATGTTTTGACTGAACGTGAGAACAGCGGGCGGCTCGGAGAGCGGATAGTTAATGGTGTAGCGGAAGTGAGCATTGTCCGGCCCCTCCGGCTCGGAAATGATTTCCTTGGGCGGCCTGATGTGAACCACAGCGCCGGTCAGCAACTTGCCGTCTGCCTTGCAGAGGAAGTGGTCGAGCAGATACCCGCTGTGCTTTTCAGCGCTTCCTGCGGCTTCGTCTATGTCCACGCCCCCGTCGCTTGCCACGGGAAGTCCCTGCACAACGACGAGTTCCCGCACCGAGACATCCAGCTTGAGGGTGAGCCGTTCTGGACTGGATTCGATCCAAACAGGATTTTGCAGAATGGGATGAGCCTGCGCCCCGGCCAGAGTCAGCAGCAGGATGAACATCAGCCGTGCTGAAGCGTGCATGCTGAGTCAGGACTGCCCGGCAGCCTCCGCTGCGGCCTGGCGTTTCATTTCTTTTCGCGCCTGCATCCAGGCCATGATGGCTGGTGCGATACTGATGCCAATGACCGCGAGGACGATGATCTCAAAATGATCTTTCACCCACCCAATGTTTCCGAACACCGCGCCAATTCCCGCACAGATAAACACCCACACGAAGGCCCCAATTATTCCGTAGAGCAGGAACGTCAGGTAGTGCATCTTGCCCACACCGGCGACGAAGGGCGCGAAGGTGCGCACCAGCGGGACAAAGCGCGCCAGGATCACCGTCTTACGTCCGTGTTTCTCGTAGAAGCCGTGTGTCCGCTGGAGAATATCCGCGTTGAAGAAAAGTGACTTCTGCCGCTTAAAAACTCGCGGTCCCACCCACCGGCCTATCCAGTAATTGAGGTTGTCCCCGATGATGGCGGCCAATGGAAGGAGGACGCAGAGCAGCGGGAAACTCAGCTTGGCGCCACCAGCTTCTGAACACAGCGAGCCAGCCACGAACAGCAGTGAATCGCCCGGCAACCAGGGCATGACGATCAGGCCGGTTTCGCAAAAGATGATGAGGAAAAGGATGGCGGTGAGATTCCATGGCCCGATCTGCTCTACCCACCAGACCACGTACTGCTGGAGGTTAGTGATAATATCCCAGAAGAGCTGGAGGAAGTTCATGTCGGCTGAGGAGGCCAGGGTAGGGATATCCATGGGAAGTGGGGAGACGGAAATTATGGGAGGGGGGTAAGCGGCCAGAGCAGAGGTATCAGCAGCGAACAGAGAATCCAGAGAAGAATCGTGAGAGGAATGCCAATACGTGCGAAATCGCTGAATTTATAGCCTCCTGCGTTGTAAACCAGGAGATTAGTTTGGTAGCCTATGGGAGTCGAGAAGGCGAGCGAGGCGCCGAACATGACGGCGATGGCGAACGGCCTCGGGTCCACGCCAAGCGCCATGCCTGCTTTGATGGCGATGGGCGTGAGGATGATGGCGACCGTGTTGTTGCTGAGGAACTCAGTCATCACGACGGATATGAAATAAATGGCCGAGAGGACGACCCATGGGCCATAGCTGCCAAAGGATCCTGAGATGCCATTGCCAATGGAAGTGGAAAGCCCGCACGCCTCCATCCCCTTCCCTATGGCGATGGTTCCTGCGATCATGAAAAGAAGCCGCCACTCCATGCTTTCATAGACTTCCGACGTATCGAGGCAGCGGAGCAGCAGGCACAGCAGCGCGCCAAACAGGGCGACCCCGGCGAACCCAATCTCGTAGGCATCGCCGGCTTTCTCCACGGCGGCCAGTTGGGCATTGGTCACGGGTGCCTCGCCCTGCAGTTTTGTCGCGACGTATTCCTGGCGCGCGCCCTCTTTGAATCCGGTCCAGGAGTCGAGAAGACTGTCCTTTCCACCCGGCCCCGGGATTTCCGCGAGGGCACCGAGCACCAGGACGAATGCCATGATGCCGATGGAAAGCTTCGCTTTCTCAGTGCGCGGTCTCGTGTCCTTCGGTTTGGTGAGATTGATGAAGCCACGCTCTTTGAAGAGTTGATTCATCTGCTCCGGCGGGCCTTCAAGGAGCAGGGCGTCCCCCATCATGAAGCGCATGTCCTCGAATCGCTCCCGCAGATTCACCCCCATGCGATGCACGGCAAGAATGATAACACCGTAGCGCTGGCGGAAGTTTAATTGCTTGATGCTCTTGTGCAGCAGAACCGAACCAGGACCGAGAACAGCTTCCATGAGCACGGCTTTCTCAGTCTTCACTCCTTCCAGCCCCAGGCTTTCCTGGGGAATCATCTGAATGCCCTCTGTCTTGCGGACGCTCATCACATCTTCCAGCTTCCCTTTGAGGATAAGCTGATCGCCAGGCTGGAGCTGAAGGTCGTTGAACTGGGACTGCACGATACCGCCCTCACGAATGACTTCGATCAGCCGGATGCCGCGCAGCTTGGAAAGTGGCGTTTCCTTGTAGAGTCGTCCCACCAGCGGCGAATCCGCCCCGACGAAGGCCCTCGTGAGGTATTCCCGTGCTGTGGATTCGTCCAGAAGCGAGGAGAGCGCCACGCGGTCCGGCAGTAATCGCGGCGCCAGCAAGCCGAGATAAATCACGGCGATCGCAAATACCGCCAGTCCCAACGGAGCGATCTCGAAGAGGCCGAATTTGAGCCCGTATGGCAGCGCGGCGCTGGCCACGTTCATATTCGTTGACGTCCCGACCATCGTTATCATTCCCCCGGCCACCGTGGCAAAGGAAAGCGGGATGAGCAGGCGCGACGGCGGAGTCCCCTGACGCCGGCAGACGACCATCACGATGGGCATGAAGATCACCACCAGCGACGTGTTGTTGCAAAAGGCAGAGAGGCCGCCGACCGCGATCATAAGGCCCCACAGGCTGCGCCGCGGAGAGTTTCCCGAGAGCCGTTCATACAAATCCCCGAGCCTCGTGATGACCCCTGTGCGTTCCAGCGCCGCACAGATCACGAGCATGGAGCCGATCATGATGATGGAACGGTCAGCGAAGGCGCTCGTGGCATCCTTCACCGGCAGTACCCCGCTCAAAACCATAGCCATCATGCCGGCGAGGGCGGTGACTTCCGGGGCCAGCCGCCCGCGTATAAATGACACGAGCACGCAGAGCAGGATCACGCCGGCAATGATTTGCTGCGTGTTCTGGGCGAATGCGAGGACCGTGAGTGGGAGATTCATGGGGCGGCGATGGTCAGCCTCAGCTACTATGCCGCGCAACGGCGGATTCTTTTCGGCCAGGATTGGTGCTATCCGTTCATGGAGACGGAGTTGACGGCCCTTGACGCTCCCGGCCTTGGACAAAGGCTGCGGAGTGTGTAGTCTCACCCCCCAATCACCAACAGGCATCATACTCTCCATGCGCATCCTCCCCTTCCTAATTGTGGCCGCTCTGGCCGTTTCCGCCTCAGCCGCACGGGCGGACTTGCAAAGCTACATCGCTAAACCAGAACCATGCTGCACGTGGAATGAAGTCTCCCGCACCGCACAGGGCGGCTGTGAAATTCGTGTGATCAAACTCATCTCCCAGGAATGGCAGGGGCTCAAATGGGAGCACGACCTCGTCCTCTTTCACCCCGTGGACACCCCGTTCGCCGGCAAAGTTTTTCTGCTCAACAACGGCGGCAAAGCGAAGGAAAAGGACTACGCCTACGGCTGTCTGCTCGCGAATCAGATCAAGGCTCCGTGCGCGTTTCTCATGGGCATTCCCAATCAGCCGCTCTTCGGCGGCAAGAAGGAGGACGCGCTCATCGCCGAGACCTTCGTGCGTTACCTGGAAACGAAAGATGCTACCTGGCCCCTTCTCTTCCCCATGGCCAAGAGTCTGGTGAAAGCAATGGACGCCGTGCAGGATGTGTTGCGCAAGGAATGGAAGGAGGAGGCGCAGGGATTCATCGTCAGCGGTGCCTCCAAGCGGGGCTGGACCACCTGGCTCACCGCCGCTTCTGATCCCCGCGTCTGCGCCATCGCGCCGATGGTCATTGATACCCTGAACATGACGGAGCAACTGCCGCATCAATTGAAAATGTTCGGCAAACTCAGCGATCAAATCCGCGACTACACTGAGCGCGGCCTCGTTCCGATGAAGGACACGGCGGAGGAGAAGCAGATGTGGGCCTGGGTGGACCCGTTCACCTACAAAGAAAAGTACATCATGCCGAAGCTCATCGTGCTCGGCACCAACGATCCCTATTGGACCACGGACGCCCTCAACCTGTATTGGGACGGGCTTCCTTCACAAAAGTGGATCAGCTACACGCCCAATGCCGGGCATAACCTCGTCGCCGCCGGCGATCAAAAAGGTCCGTGGCGCGCTCTAGGCAATGTCGCGGCCTTCGTCCGTCACCAAATCACCGGTCAGGCCATTCCCACCGTGACATGGAAGCACGACGATACGCCGGACGGCCGCTGCCGCCTCACCGTCACCGCCTCCCCCGCCCCAAAGAGAATTCAGCTCTGGCAAACCAGTCACCCGGACACCGACTTCCGGACCGCTACCTGGACCTCCCGTGAAATTCCCGTCAAAGACGGCGGCGCAGAAATCACCATGGATCATCCCGCCACAGGATGCACCGCCTGCTTCGCGGACGCCGGCTACGAAATTGACGGCATCCCCTACACCCTCTGCACACAGATGCGGATCGTGAAGGGTAAGTGACCCCCTCAGGCATCGCATCCTCGCTTCATCAAATGCAGTGCTTCGCACGCCATCCCCGACTGGTGTTCCTTCTGCTCCTCGCCGCCGATGGATTTGCGATCTGGAGTATGACCAGGTCGCGAGAAGAGAGGGGGCCTGAAATGGCTCAGTGGATACAATTGTGCGTGATGAGCCTGATCTTCGGCCCCCTGTGCCTCCAGCTCCCGAACATTCTCGGAGGCATCCACGGGCCCATGGACCGTGGTGCCTGGATGAATCCCACACCCGGCGTGATCGTCACCGTCATCGGCTGGCTTTTTATGATCACGCCGGTGATAGTGCTCCTGCTTCAGCAGTTCCGGGATTGAAGTGATTACCCCTGACTCCCCACGCCGCCCTCCTTCACAGCTCACTTCTCAGGTTTCCCTCATGATGGTCCGGTTTCGGGAAATCATGAGTAAGTTCCGTCAAAACTTTGCAGAGTTTCGCCGGTTCTCAGTAATGCTTCGGTAAAAAGGGGCCTCTTTTCGACGCGGTGAGGTGAAGGTCCGGGAAAACGTTGCTGAGGTTCGCCGAAAAGCTGCTGAGATTCGGGGATTCTCTCGAGAGTTCCGGTAAAACTGACCCTGCTTTTGCCGCGTTGCAGTGAACTCCCGTCAAAAGTTCAGTGAGATTCGCCAAATCCTGACCTCTTTTCGGTAAATCTCTCGAGAGTTTCGGTAAAACACCACGAGGTTTTACCAAAACTCGACAATGTTTTACCGATTCTCAGTGAAATTTGGGAAAAGTTCACTGAGATTCGTCGAATCTCTGCTGAGAATCCAGGAAAAGAGGCCAGGAATCGTCGGAACCTTGTGAAGAATCGTCGAAACTCGACAAGGTTTTACCGTTTCTCAGTGAGATTTGAGAAAAGTTCACTGAGATTCGTGGAATCTCAGCAGAGTTTTACCGAATCTCAGCAGAGAATCCAGGAAAAGAGGCCGCTTTTCCTGGAAACTGAGTGATGTTTTGCAGGGGTCAGGCTGTGATTCCCGAAGCGATGGCCGGTTGCTCAACGCGGGGTGGGGAAGTCCCGGTCAAATCGGCCTGCCTCGCGCCCCAGGCATTGCCGTTTCAAGGAACGAACGCCGCCGCTGCGGGGTATAGCGGTCATTTTTTGATATTTTCCCGGAGTGGCGGAAGATTGTTGTGGACGATTCATCCCTTTCCTGCTCACGTCCGCAGAAGTTCGCGAAAATTCGTTTCCCTGTCATGAAATTATCCGACCGTCCCCGCCTCGTGTTCAGCGTAATTGCCGTGCTTTTGGTCATTGGAATTCTGACGGGCGTGTTTTGGAGAAAGGACGAGGGGAAGGAAGGCGGACGCGCTGCTGTCGCAGATGCGGCCCTTTCACTGCACTCCGGGGCTGACGGGGCCGCGGCCGCACCGCCGCCGTCGAGTGAGGATTTCACGGGGCTGCCTCCGGGTGAGCGCATCAATGCTGAGACGAAGCGCAGTGTCGCGGAGGCCGGCGCATGGCGCGAAAAGCTCCGCAGCGGCGACCAGACCACTCTTCCGCCCGAGGCCTATCCCCCGGGTGTGCCTCAACACAGTTCTCCTGCCGGGCAGTAGCATCCGTGTATGAAACCGGAATTCTGCCCTGTCACCCATGAAGCCGTTCTCCTTTTCTGCCGCCCTGCTAACGCTGCTGCTTTTACCAACGCTCAACCGCGCGGATGAAGTGCCGCTTCAGAGTTTTGAGCGGAATCCGATGCTGCCGAATCAGATGCAGGTCGGGCCATTTCCAGGGGCGGTCAGCTATCCGGACTGGCGGGTGGTGAAGCCGGCTTCTGCACCGGCGGGTGCGGTTTCGCTCTCGGAGTTGGATTCTCACTATGGGGTGCAGAGTCTGTTGCTGAACCGGGGCGCTGTCGGGACGCAATCGAGTCTGGAACTCTTTGGGCATTTGCCGCTGGCGGAGATCGCGCCGGGTTTTGTGGACTTCTGGCTGCGGCCTACTTGCTGGAGCGGCACTACAGGGGGCGCGGGCAATTTCTCGCCTTATGCGGAGGGTCCTCAGGTTTTTGTGGACGGGCACTTCTTCAGCTTCTTCCGGTCGAACAATCCCAGCGCTCCACTGCGGTTGTTTTACAGCACCCACGAGTCCTTCGAGCCGTGGACCACCAATTTCCAGAGTTCTGTGATCGTGCCGGTTCTGGAAACGTCTTATTGGAGCGAGGATGTCACCGCAAGGGACTGGGTTCGTTTCACGGCCCGGGTGGACCCAGTCACTCAATCTGCGAATGTTTGGCTCAATGGCCGCCTGGTTCTCACCGGTGTCCCCCGCAGTCCGGCCTATTTCGGTCCTTCTTTCCCGGCACCCTCATTCTACGTTCGGAGCTCCTCCAATGGTCCGCTGGGATTCGATGACTTTCAGCTCACTTCCTCCAATCCGCTTTTCCCCGATATGGACGCCGACGGGCTCCCGGACTCCTGGGAACTGGCGAACGGTCTCGATATTTCTGTCAACGACCGCCAACTGGATATGGACGGGGACGGGTTGCTCAACCTGGCTGAATTCATCCACGGTACCGGTGGAAACGATGCTGACAGTGACGATGACGGCATGAGTGACGGCTGGGAGGTTGCGGAGAACTTCAATCCGCTTTTTGACCGGGATGCCTGGCAGGACTCCGATCGCGACGGCGTCAGCAACCGGCAGGAATTCGCCCTGGGCTCCGACCCTCATGATGAGTTCGTATCCCCGCCCAACAACACCATGTATGTCATGGGTTCGGAATGGTATTATCCGCCATGGTGGACTGAGAACGGTAACTATGACACCCCTTTCTCGACTCTCCAGGCCGCAGTGGACGCCTTGCCCGGCGGAGGCACTGTCGTGGTCCTGCCCGACTATTATGGAACGCTCATGGGACCGGGTAACCATGACGTTGTCATCAATCACAAAATCACAATCAAAGGTAACGGGGTCTGGATTTATGGCTGTGACGAGAATTGGTCGCCGGCCTACCCCGGGTTCATTATTGCCGGAACCGGTC
>JANOZA010000634.1:0-20578 GCA_031429155.1 Verrucomicrobiota bacterium
ACGGCGGCGGCGGCGCGGGCGAGGAATGGTACAACTGGATCTTCGATGTCTGGGAGGCGACGGCCTACAATGGCAACGCACACGAGAAAATTGCCACGGGCACGACTTCGTGGTCCGTGAGTCTCCCCGCCGGAAGCATGACGACTGGCAGCTATACGGCTTTTGCCAATTCCGTGGACACCAGCAACGCGGAAAGCGGCTGGAGATACATCGGCTTCACCGTCACCACCGCGCCCACCGAGCCCAACATTCTTTACTCGTCGCCGGCCGCTCATGCCAATCTGAACAGCGCCGCGCTGCCGAATTTCACCGGCACCGTGGCCAACTGGACCGGAGACTCCACGAAGCGTTTCATTTTGGAGAAAATCTCCGAAGCTCCCGGTGAGCCCGGCAGCTATCTGGACTGGAACACCAATACCTTCAGTGCTCCCGGCGAATTCGGTGCGGAGCACCAGGCGGACCAGTTCAACAATGCGAACACATGGACGGTATCCCTCGCCGGCCGCGGACTGAGCCGCGGACGCTACGCCATGTGGGCGAAGCTCTACACCACGGATGCCCGCGAGTCTCCCTGGCAGCGCCGACCCTTCCGCATTGATTACCCGCCCGTGGTGACGGTCGTTTCGCCCGGTCACGGCTCCTCGTCCACCACGCTGAATGCAATCTCCGGCACCTGCCTCGAACCCACCGGCACTGGTGCTGTGGGCGGCGGCGTGCGCTTCACCCTCACGGATACCCTTGGACGCTACTGGACCGGCTCGTCATGGTCCGGATCCTCCACGATTCTCGTGGCTCCCATCTCCGGACTCTCATGGGCCTACAACTCGATCCCGTCCGGCGCGAATCTCGCTCAAGGGTTGTATTACATCTCCGCCAGCCTCACCACGAACACCGGGGAATCCGCAGCCTCCGTAGCCGGGCAGAATCAAACCCAGTTCCGCATTGATACCTCGCCTCCGGCCCTGACAGTTTCCTCACCGGTGTCCGGCTCGACCATCAGCACCCCTGTGCTGCCGGCCTTCGGCGGCACGGCGAGCGATGTGGGCGGCATCGCATGGTTGAATGCTTTCATCCGCCGGGAGAGCGACCTCGCTTACTGGACCGGCTACTCATGGTCGGTGGACAGCGAGGAAGCGCCGGAGGCGGAGGGTGCGGGAGAAATCTTTGCAGCGCCCACGGTGGCTTACCTCAGGACGAACTTTACGCCCGCCGGCGGTCCATGGAATTGCACCGCGGCCATGCCGCGACCCGGCATCGATATGCTGGTCGGGAGCTACAAATTTATCGTCATGGCGGGCGACGCCGCCGGGAACTTTATCCAGGTGGATGCGCCGGTGACCCTCAACTATCACGCCTCATTCCACTGGGTGGGCACCTACAGCAGCGATTGGGATTACGCCGGGAACTGGCGCGATGATCTCAATCTGTTCGTGCCCCGCGCTCCCGGCGAGCACGACATCGCCATTGTCGGCCTCGGCACCGTGGACGCTGCAGACAGCCGCACGGTTTATTCCTTCCGAATCACCGACGGCATCATCAATTTCTCCACCAATGCCGCGCAGCCCACGGTCCTGACAGCACTCACTCCCGCCCTCTGGACCGGCGGCACGATCAACGGCGCGCTGCAGATTCCCGTCGGCACTCAACTCTCCATCAATTCCGGCGTGCAACGCATGCTGGGCGACTCCGCCATTCTCGAAAACCGCGGCACCGTCACCCAGGAGGCGGGTGCGCCCGTTACCAGCTACATTGCTGCCCGGATTAACAACCGGTTCGGCGGCATCTGGCGCATCAACGGTGGCGGCGATCCGTTCGATAATTACTTCGGCGGGGGTATTTTCCGCAACGAAGGGTTGCTGGAGAAGACGGGTGCGGGGACGGTCAGCCTGACTCAATGGCTCTTCGACATGCCCAACGAGACGCGCAGCAGCGGCGGCGTCCTCGACTTCGCAGGCGAGTCCCTGTTCACTTCCGGCGCACTGTTGAGCGGGACCGCGACGATCCGCTGGAGCGGGCACGAAGACTTGCAGGGCACCGTCACGCAATCGGCGGCGGTCATGGAATTGACCGACGGCACCCTGACGTGCAGCGCCAACGCGACGCTCATCGGCACATGGGAATGGGAGGGCGGCATCATTGATAATACCATCAAAGTGCTGAGCGGCAGCACGCTGAAAATTCTCAGCGCCGCGGGCCACACGCTGGGGGCGAACGCGGTGCTCGTGAACGAGGGCACCGTGCAGTGGATCGGCCCCGGCCCGATCATCGGCTACAGTGCGTCCACGATCACGAATGCAGCCGGCGCGCGCTTTGAGGCGCTCAACGGGGGCGACATATTCGATGAATATTTCGGCGGCAGCAGCTTCCAGAATGACGGTCTCTTTGTGAAAACGTCGAGCAGCGCCGCTACCGTCATCAACAACTGGGAGTTCCGGAACCCTGGCGAGTTGAAGACGGAGTTTGGCCCGCTGGACGTTTCGACCCCGCTGGTGCTTCCCCACGGCGCGAAGCTCTCCGGCACCGGCCTGCAGAAGTGGCTCGGCTCCACCGTTACTCTCACCGGCACCACGACGCTCACCTGCCCGCTGGAACTGGATGGTGCCTCGCTCTTCGTGAGCGGTCCCGGCAGCCTAACGAACGACTGGACGTGGAAATCAGGCCCCATTGAAGGCCAGCTCAACATTCCCTCCGGCAAACGCTTCACGGTAACCGGCGCGGCTGATCACACGCTGACTGCCTCTTCGGTCGTCAATAATTCCGGCACCGTGAGATGGGACGGCCCCGGCCCCATCGTTGGATTCAGCGCCGTCACCTTGAACAACCGTCCGGGCTCCGTCCTCGAGCTGAATGCGGGCGGCAACGTCTTCACAAAGTACTTCGGGGGCGACAAAGTCCGCATGGATGCCGGCGCGCAACTGGTGAAGACCGGCGCCGCGGCGGCGCACATTGACTGGCTCGTGGACAATGACGGCACCGCCACCGTCTCGCAGGGCACGCTCTCGCTCGATGAAGGCGGCCGCGGCGCGGGCGCCTTTACGAGTTCATCCGGTGCGACGCTCGTCTTTGCGGAGGGCTCGTTTTTCCTCAAGACCGGAGCCACGGTCCTGGGCGCGGGAACCAACCAGGTGACCGAAGCCATTGTCCTCGCCGAGGGCAGCGTCAGCGGGCATTTCAATCTCCAGGGGACCGGCACGCTCGGCGGCGACGGATTCGCTGCGGGACACCTGACGCTGACCGGAGCCAATCAGTGGACCGGGGGAAATCTCAACGGGCGCACCACGCTGGCGGCGGGCGGCACCCTGACAATTTCCACCGCAGCGGCAAAGACCATGAATGCCGGCGCGCTCCTGACCAATCAGGGCACGGTTGAATTCCAGACCGGCGCGACGGTGGTTGGCTACAGCGCCGTCACGCTGGAGAACACCACGGCGGGACTTGTCAGGCTGGCGGGCGACATCGTCCCGTTCTCCAATTATTTCGGAGGCAACGTCTTCAGAAATCGCGGCACGCTGCAAAAAACCGCCGGCACCGGAGCGGCGCGGCTCAGCGACTGGACGTTCGACCACTTCGGCACCTGTGGAGCGGCCACTGGAGTGCTGGAACTGGCCACCGATGCCACCTTCCATCCGGGCGCACGCCTCAACGGCCCGGGGCGCACCCGCATGGTCAGCGGGAATCTCACGGTGCAGGGCACCACCACCATTGACACGGGCATCTTCCAGCATGCTGCCGGCGTCGTTCAGGGTCATGCCGACGGCACCGGTCGCATCCTCGCGGCGGCGGGGGCCTCCGTGGAGTGGACCGGCGGCAATCTTGAAAACACCCTCACCATTGCCGGAGTCAGTGCCATCACCGGCGCGGACGGGAAGTATCTGGGGGCCAGCGCGGTGCTGAAAAACGGCGGCGTGATGACCGTCTCGGGCGGACCACTTCATGGTTACAGCGCATCCCGCCTGCACAACCTTGCCGGAGCCACCCTTCGTCTCACGCCCGGCATGACGTTCACTGAGTATTTCGGCGGCGACAGCATCGTCAACGACGGCACGCTCGAACTCACCGGCACCGGCACCGTGACTAGTCCGTGGGCCTTTACGCAAAGCGCCACCGGCACTCTCCGAGTGCCCATCGCTGCCGCGGGGCCTGGACTCACGTCCGGCGTGCTGCAATCCAGCGCCTCCACCATGGCCGGCAGCTTCATCGCCGTCGTCCCCGCGGGCCTGACACCTCCCGCGAATGCCGAATTCTTCCCCCTCACCTACAGCAGTTACAGCGGCGCCTTCACCTCCGTGCTCGCCTCCAGCGGCGGCACCTGGCAGGCGACTTACGAGGCCAACCGTGTGAAGATCAAAGTCACCGGCGGCATCTCCTTCGAGTCCTGGGCGGCCGCTGCCGGATTGGCAGGAGCCAACGCGCTGCCGAATGCAGATCCTGACAAGGACGGCCAGTCGAACTTCGGAGAATTCGCCTTCAACACCAGTCCCACTGCCGGCGGCGGCGCGCCGCAAACCGGCAGCATGGAAAGTATCAGCGGTCAGCCCTGGCTCACCCTGCACTATCGTCGCTGGACAGAACGCGAAGCCGCGGGCGTCACCTACACGCCGGAAGGCAGCGCCAGCCTCGACGACTGGAACGGTGCCGGCATCGTGGATGAAGTGGACCCCGCCGCCCCCGTCATCCCCGGCTCCACCGCGCGCCGCTGCCGCGTGCCCATGGACGGTGCGCTGAAGTTCCTCCGGGTCATGCCAACGAAACCTTGACTCACAGGGCAGGAATTCCTCCCGGGTTACTCCTCCATCCCACGCTTCTGTTCCCGAACCGGCGGTCCTTGTTCTCCGGGCGGTCGGCGTCGCATTCAACAGTGCTCAGCCGCCGCTCCCCGCGTCGGCGCACGGTGGAATGGTCTGTCATCCCTGAAGTATTGCCTGTCGAGCCGGCGGTGCGGTGGCGGTATGACAGCGAAATGCACCCATTGAAGCATTCGTCGAAGGAAGCCGCAGCGCTCGTAGTCCGCGGGGAGGCGGGCTGCTGCTGAGGACAGTGAGATCAGCACGAGGAATACGCACGCGGAGGATTGACGGCAGCGGCGCGGGCTTTCACAGTCGGCGTATGTCTTACTCCTCCATTCTCGCCGCCGCTCTTCTCTGCACACCCGCCGCGTTCGCCGGCGAATGGTTTCTCTACGCTGGATCCTACACCGGGGACGGCAGCAGCAGTAAGGGCATCACGCTTTTGCAGATGAATACGGATACCGGTGCGCTGAAGGTGGTGAAGACGGCGGCGGAACTGGCCAGTCCGTCATTTCTCGCGGTGAGTGCCGATGGGACGCGGCTCTACGCCGTGAGCGAGTCCGGTAACAGCGCCGCGGCTTTTAAAGTGGACAAGGCCACGGGCGGCCTGACAAAGCTCAATGAGTTGCCCGTCGGCGACAAACCCGGCCAGGGGGCGTGTCACCTCTGCCTGGTGCCGGACGCGCAGATGCTGGTCACGGCCAACTACGGCGGCGGGAGCACGACGACATTTTCTCTCGCCGAAGACGGCAGTCTCAAGGCGCGCACGGGATTCATCCAGCACACCGGAAGCAGTGTGAATCCCGGCAATCAGGAGCGGCCGCACGGTCACGGCGCGGTGCTCTCGGCGGACGGAAAGCATGTGCTGGTGAACGACCTCGGCACGGACCGGATTTATGTATATGCCGTGGACGCCGCAGCGCACACTCTGACGCCGAAAGCGGTGAACGAGGGTGTTCTCAAGCCGGGCTCCGGGCCGCGGCACGGGGCATTTGTGGGGAGCGTCTTCTATTGCCTCAATGAGATCAATCTGACCGTCACGCCGTTCGTCTGGGATGCGAAGGCCGCGACCCTGACCGCCGGCACGACTGTGAGCACAGTGCCCGCCGGAGTGTCAGGAGGGGGGCTTTCCACTGCGGAGATCGTGGCGCATCCGTCGGGAAAGTTCATCTACAGTTCCAATCGCGGGCACAACAGCATCGCGGTGTTCAAGATCGCCGACGCTGCCAAAGGCACGCTTGAGACCGTGGAGATCGAACCCTCCGGCGGCAAAACGCCGCGCAACTTCAACCTCACGCCTGACGGCAAGTGGCTCCTCGCCGCGCATCAAGACTCGGACAATATCACTGTCTTTTCCATCAACCAGACAGACGGCTCACTGACTGCCACGAAGAACGGCGCGCTTGTTGGTAGAGCGGTTTGCCTCGTCTTCCTGCCATGAAAACCCGCCGGCACTTCATCGCCGCTTCCGCTGCGGCCCTGGCGGCTCGGCGGCTTTTCGCACAGGACGCTGCGCCGTCGAAACGCCTCCGCATCGGTGTCATGGGACTCGGTCGGGGATTGGCTCACATTGAGGCATGGCTCAAGGTGCCGAATGTGGAGATCGTCGCGCTCTGCGAAGTGGACCCGCGTCGCATTGATGGGGGACTGGCGGCGGTGGAGAAAGGCGGGCAGAAGACCAAGCCGCTCACCGGCTCTGACTTCCGCAAATTCCTGGAAGGCGACACGCTTGATGTGCTCAGCGTGGCAGCGTGCAATTTCTGGCACACGCCGGCCGCGCTGCTAGCGGTGCAAGCCGGGAAGCATGTCTATGTCGAGAAGCCGGGAAGTCACACGGCCCATGAGAGCACGCTGCTCGCCGCCGCTTCCAAAAAGCATGGGCGTCACATCCAGCAGGGGACGCAGCGCCGCAGCCTGCCGGCGATGCGCGAGGCTATGCAGCGGCTGAAGGAAGGAGCGATCGGCAGAGTCACCATCGCCCGCTGCTGGTATGACAGTGAGCGCGGCCCCATCGGTCGCGGCAAGGAAGTGCCGGTGCCTGATTGGCTCGACTGGAAGATGTGGCAGGGGCCGCTGGTGGAGAGTCCCTACAAAGACAACTTGCTGCACTACAACTGGCACTGGCGCTGGCACTACGGCGGCGGTGAACTCGCCAACAACGGCGTCCACCGTTTGGACCTCGCATTGTGGGGCATCAACGAAGCGCACGGTCGCGTGCTGACGCCGCGTCGAGTCACCTGCGGCGGTGGACGTTATCATTTCGATGACGATCAGGAAACGCCCGACACCGCACTGCTGTCCGCTGACTTCGGCCCCTGCGCGGTGTCGTGGGATTGCAGTTCCTGTCACAAGCGCACCGGCGGCGAGTCCCATGCGTTCGTGACTTTCTACGGCGACGCCGGCACGCTCTCGCTGAGCAGCAATGGCTACACGCTCTACGACAAGTCAGGCAAGCAGACAGCAAAGAACGAGCCGCCCTTCACGGACATTCCTCACTTTCAGAATCTCGCCGACGCCATCCGCGACGGGAAGACGCTCAACTGCCCCGCCGAGGATGGCCAGCGCGGGGCAATGGTCTGTCATCTGGGCAACATTGCCTATCGCACGGGAGGGGCCGTAGAGTATGACGGTGCGACGCAGCAATTGAAAAACCCCTCGAAAGAGGCCGCTGCTCTGTGGAGCAAGGAATACCGCGCGGGCTGGGAGCCGAAGGGCTGAGCAATCAGCGCAACTGAACGCGCAGATGCAGATACTCACGCTGGTCGCCGTTCCAGGGAATGGCCGGGCGCCATTGGCAGGCAGTGCCGCCGGCGGCATCGGCAGTGGCGCTGACGAAGACAATGCTCGCGGCGGTTCCGTCCCAGGCGGTGAGGTCTGTGGAGCGTTCGGGCAGAAGCACGACATCATCCGCGCCGCGGCTGACGCGAACGGTAAGTGTGAGGAATGATTCGGCACCGAATGTTTCCACGCTTCCGGAGGGCAGCGGTGATTGACTGGCGGAGGCGGGATTTCCAAAGAGTGTATATTCGAGCACGTTATTCAGCCCGTCCTTGTCAGTGTCGCCGAGGTCGGTGGTTTGGCCGTTGGCGGTTTTCCAGTCGGCGAAGCGCTGGCCGTCGCTGCCGGCGAAGTCGAAGTTGAGGCCCTTGGTGGACGCAAAGTAGCGTTTCTGGAAGGCGCGGAGGATTTCGATATCGCCACCAGCGGCCTGCCGCCGGGCGCGCGAATGCCCGGCAGCGCAGAGAAACGGAGCCAAGGCTATGGATTCGGAGCACGCTGCAAAACCCATCTTACGGCTCCGCCTTCAGTGGAATCGGGGCTTTCCGGGCGGGGCTTTCCCTCCGCCCCCACGCTCAGCGTCAGGGTTTCACCATCCAGGTGATAAATGCCCCGCTGGGGGTCTTTTCCCGCGCCCTGCGCATCAATCGTGGAGCTGGCAGGATCGAGGGTGTATGACAGCTTCGATGAGATGACGGTTCCGACGCGAATCTGGATCTCGTCATCCGTGACCATCACATCCATGGCGGGCACTTTTTTCCATCCCTCCGGCAGGGAAACAACCTTCCACCGGCCTTGCAGGTCCACTCCCTCCCCGCCGGATTTCATTCTATAAACGACAGTCCCTCCAATCAGGAGGGTGATGAGCAGCAAAATCTTCATTCTCATTCTCTCTCCATGGTGCGGGCCTCGTGCGCCGGTCTGGCATGAGCAGGTTCTCTCCGGCTTTGATCCAGACCAGCAGGCGAAGAAGGGGCGGACGGCGACCGCGCCGGTCACCGTGGCCGTGCCGTCGCCGTCGCCGACCCTTCCCGCTCCCCTCCGATCAGCGAAGGGAAGGAGTGCGCCGTTAGAGTTTGCCCAGCAACAGCAGGATGATCAGGATGACCAGGACCAGGCCAAGCCCGCTGCTTGGGTAGTAGCCCCAATTCTTACTGTGGGGCCAACTGGGGAGTGCGCCGAGCAACAGGAGGATGACGATAATGAGCAGAATAGTTCCAGTGGACATAGTGTTTTACTTAAGGTGTGCAGCCAGCGCAGCAGCAGCGCCCATGCGCTGTCCCGTGTCCCTTTCCAGGTGCGTCGGCTGCTTTTCAGGACACGGTAAATAGAGTCCCCGATTAGTTCCGGCGCGATGGGGTGAAACCCCACCTGGCTCCGGAGGCGGATGCCCGGGTTCAGCGGTTCAATGCCGGCGCGCCGTTACCGCGCCTGCACGCGCAGGCGCAGGGACTCGCGCGGCTCGCTGTTCCAGGGAATGGAGGAGCGCCACTGCCAGGTGGTGCCGCCGTTGGCATCGGGCACGGCGCTGACGAAGGTGATGGCGGCGGGCGTGCTGTCCCAGGCGGTGAGGTCGGTGCTGCGCTCGGGGATGAGGAGCACATCGTCGGCACCGCGGCTGACGCGGACGGTGAGGGTGAGATACTGGTCCTCGCCGATGGTGATGAGGCTGGAGACGGGGAGCGGGACCTGGCTGGCGGCGTTCGGGTTTCCAAAGAGCGCGTACTCCAGCACGTTGCTGAGGCCGTCGAGATCGAGGTCGCCGAGGTCGGTGGTTTGGCCGTGGGCGGTTTTCCAGGCGGCGAAGCGCTGGCCGTCGTACTGGCCGGGGCAGCCATCAATAGCGGTGCTGAGGCGCCAGCTTTCGGGCAGGGCATGATTGGGAATATTCCACGGAGCGACGAGCACGAGCGAGTAGCCGCCGCCGTCGGCTTCGGCGGGCCAGGGGGCTTCGTCTTCGTAGGTGAAGTCGCGGACGGTGACGCCGGCGCCGAAGCTGAGTTTGATCTGCTCGCCGCCGTTGCTGAGGTTGTCGTTGCTCTCCCACACGCCGGCCACGCGGATGCTGCCGAGGCGCGCGGCGTAGCGCAGATTGAACGCGGCGAGGTTTTTCACGATGACGGCGCGCTCGCCGGGCAGCAGGGAGGGGACGGCGCTGCCGGCGAAGTCGAAGTCGAGGCCCTTGGTGAAGCGAATGTTCGTGAGGTCGAGCGTGGTGGTGCCGGCGTTCATCACGACGAGGTATTCGTAGTCGTCTTTGTTGGCGGAGACGTTTAGTTCCGGGCCGGACGGATCGCGCGGATGGTACATCACTTCGCTGACGACGAGGCTGTTGAGGAAGACGGTCACATCCGGCGCGGTGGCGGTGAAGGTGACGGGCGCGCTCCAGTGGCTCCAGCGCGGGGTGTTGCCGTTGGCGGCGTCACCGGCGTCGGCGAATTTAACGCGTACGCGATAGGTGCGGTCCACATGCGCGGTCGAGGCGGGGAAGTTGTAGGTGTTGTTGAAGACGGCGATCTCCGGCGACTCCCAGGTGTTGTCGGGATCAATCTCATACTTGCGCGGCTCGGTGTGCGTCCAGCGGTTGTAGCCGGGCGCGGCGGGGTTCGTGACCTCCGCGATGCGCCACTTCATTTTCGCAAACGGACGCGCTGACGGACTGCTGTAGGCGCTCGCAGTGAAGGTGAGATCGTTCGTGGGGAATGTCGTCGCCCCGCCCGCGCGGGTGACGGTGGGCGTGGCGGGCACCTGCGCCTCGTCGCCGAGGATTTGCGCGGTGATGACGCTGCGCCGCGTGGTGATGTAATTTCGCATCCGCTGGAGCTGGCCGGGGAAGGTGAGTGTCTCGTTGAAGCCGGTAGTGGCGGAATCGTCCACGGCGCTCTGGTAGAAGCGCCCGTGCCCGGCTTTGCTGGTATTGATGAAGGCGGAGACCATGATGGGGTTGTAGTCCCACTGCGCGCGGTCCACGCCGCTGAAGGACGGCACGCCCGGCTGGTAGATGAAGCTGGCCAGTTCATCAATGACCATGCCGGTCTGCTCAAGGTTCCAAAGCAGATCCAGCACCTCGCGGTCGCGGTTCCGCAGCTCGGTGCGCAGCGGGAGGATGGGCCAGACGCGGCTGAAATACGGCTCCGTCGTGTTCCCGCTCGGAGCGAGGCCGGCGATGCCGGCGTCGCCGCGATACATATTGTCTGCCCAGGTGAGATCGAGATCCCAGACCGCCTGCTGCCACTTGTTGGAATTCGGATCGAGTGGGTCCACCGGGTAGTGGTAGTAGAAGTAGTTCTTCCCGTCGCCGATGTCGTAGTGATGAATGCAGTCCACGATAGCGCGGTAGTTATAATACTGCGGCAGCACGGTGTTGGTGCGCCACCAGCTTTCCTGATTCGAGTAGGCGAGGAAGGTGTTGAGGTCGCTCTTATTGCTGGGCTGGGACGGCCCCTGGTTGTTCAGTTCACCGGTCCCGCCCTCCATCTTGTAGAGATTGCCGTCGGGCAGGCCGTGTTCTTTTAGAAATTGCCCGTCCTCCTGCTCGATGCCGAGATAGAGGCCCTGGAAGTCGCCGTCATACTGATCCGTCGGCAGGCCGTTCTCATTTGCCTGCTCGATGATGCGGAAGTGGACGAACTGCGTATTGTTCGCCGGCATTCCTGTGAGCTGGAAAAGGCGGAAGCCGACGGCTTCGGAAAGACCCTGCTCGCCGCGGTTGTTGAAGTCGCCCTGCTGGATGCAGGAGCTGAAGTTGATCTTCTTCCACGGCTCGTCGTAGGCGCGGCCAAAGTTGTCGCGCGCCTGGAAGTCGTGGCCGCGCATCATGTCGAACTTCCACATGTTCTTGCCCATGCTATAACGCCAGACGCCGCCGCGCGCGCGGAAGCGGACGTGATCATAGACTTTGCCGTCATAGACGATGGTGCCGCGCCAGGGATAGGCTTGCTCGTCGGTCGCACTGGCATTTTCATCGCCGCGGAACTGGCTCGTGGGATTGCTCGCGCCGGGTGCGCCGGGGATATACTGCGCGTCCACATGATTCTGCCGAGTGGTGATGAGGTGATACGTGGCCAACTGCTGCAGCATGGAGGCCGGATACGTCACCGGCGTGTTCGTATGCGAGGGAATGACGCCGCCGGTGTAGCTCGTCGCGCCGGTGGGATTGATGGCACCCGTGTAGTCTGGCATGGTGCCATAGACGAAGTAGGCGAAGTTCGGCGCGGGATCGTCGGCGTAGGGCACGCGTACGGTGTTGGCAGCGGTGTCGGTGGCTTGAATGCGGTAGCGCACGAGCCGGCGGTGCGTCTGCACGGACGCGGGGATGACGGCGGTGAAGATGAAGTCTCCGGCGATGAGGTCCGCGCCCGCGCCATTGTCCAGCATGGGCAGCGTGGTCCAGTTGGCGGGCAGTTCGTAGGCGGCATCCTCCTTCTTTATATACGTGCCCGGCTCGACGACCTGATACAGCAGGCTCACGCTCTGCACGCCCTGCGGGTCCGTGGCCTTCACGCTCACTCGCACGTCTTGAGCGGGGAGAATGTTCACCTGGTTCGCCACCGGCGTCACCGGCGCGTGCTCCACCTGGCGCGTGGCGGGCGGGACGGCTGTGGTGAACATGGAATTCGCTGCGCCGGGCGTGGGACTGCCGCCCACGGCTCCGGCCACGCGGCGCAGTTCCACATTCAGAGAGAAGTCGCTGCTGCCGATGGTCTCATTGAGGCCATGCACGGCGATGATGTTTTGCCCGGGATTGATCCACGACGCCATGTTGGCGATAGTCAGTTCGCGCCAGTTGTTCGGCGCGCATTCAAAGCCGCCGACCGTCGCGCCGGTGGCGGCATTGTGCGTCACGATGCCGGCATTCACGGAGAAGCGCGCGGGCACTTCCACGCCGTTGAGATAAACCACTGCGCCATCGTCGGCATAGACGCGCAGCTTCAAGTTGGCGCGGATTTCACCGGCAGGCACGGTGAACACCTGGCGCAGATAGACGCTGCGGTAGTTCGCCTGCATGGCGATGATGCCCGGCGGCGTGGCGGGGAACGGCGCGGCCAGCGAAGTCGCGTCGTCATTGTCGCCATAGCCGATACCCCAGTAGAAGCCGGTGCCGGCATTGAAAGTCGTGACGGCATTTTCCCAGAATGAATCCTCGACGTGAGCGAGCGCCGTCCAGTCCGCCGCGGGCGCGGTGAAATTCCCGCGCCTCATGCGCCATGCCGTGCTGGCGGGAGGCAGGAGGACGAGTTCGGGATCGGTGCTCGTCACCGCGCTGGCTTTGCTGCGCCAGTTGCCGCCGAGGCTGTTGTCCAGCGACGGATGAATGAGTTCGTGGGAGAAGTTCGGAGCCACGCCCACCGTCGGCCACGGAAAGCCCAGGCCGTAGTCCACTTCGTCCGCGGTCTCGCCCGCGGGATTTTCGATGCGAACTGTTTCGCCGCCTGCCTGGAGACTCCCGCTCCACGGACCGAAGGCCCCGGCGTAACCGTAGGTCGTCTGCACCGTCGCCGGATTTTCCGCCACCACGACATAGCCGCCCGCAGGAATGCTCGCGCCGGACGGGAAGGTAAAATCCACGCCGCGCGTGAAGGCCCAGCCGGTGAGGTCCACGGCGGACGCGCCGGGATTGTAGAGTTCGATGAACTCGCAGCGCAGCGTCTTGTCTTCGTGGTCGCAGTGGATTTCATTGATGACCACCTCCAGCGCGCTCGTCGCCGGCGTGGTGAACGTCAGCGTGGACGGTGCCCACGCCGTGCCGGCCACATTCACGGCGCGCGCTCTATAATAGTAAGTGGTCGAAGGCGTGAGGTCAGTGACGAGCCTGGAAAACGCGCCGCTTTGCGTGCCGAGGGACGCGGCATTCGTCCACGACGCGGCAGTCGTGCCGCCGTCGCTGGTGCCCCAGTAGATGGTGGTGTCCGGCGGAGAATTGCCGGTGCCGGTGATCTGGCCGCGCAGCGTCGCCCAGAAGATCGTCACGTTCGTCGCCGGCAGATTCACCACCGTTGGCGGCGCAGGCGGCGGCGTCGTGAAGCTCGCCGTGGCCGGTGCCCAGGAATCGCCGGCGGCATTCGTGGCCCGCGCGCGGAAATGGTAAGTCACGCCCGGGGTCAGGCCCGTGAGATTCGTCGTCACCGTGCCCGTCTGCGCGCCGAAGGGCACGCTCGACTGCCAGTTCGCCGCCGTGATGCCCGCGTCGCTGGTGCCGTGAAAGATCGTCACTGTCGTAGTGCTGCCGCCGGTGGAAGTCACCGTCGCGCCGATGGTCGCGGCCGTCGCCAGCACATTGCTGGCCGCCACATTCACGATGCCCGCCGGCCCCGGCGGCGTGGTGAACGTCAGCGACGGCGAAGCCCAATTCCCGCCCGCCGCATTCTGTGCGTAGCAGCGGAAGTAGTGCGGCGTGTTCCCCGCGAGCCCCGTCACGTCCACGAAGAACGCGCCCGTCTGCGCGCCGGCACTCACACTGCTGTCCCACGCCACGAGCGACGAGCCCGCGTCGTCATTGCCGTAGTAGATCGTCACCGTTGGCGTGCTGCTGCCGGCGTTCGTCACCGTGCCGGCGAGACGTGCGGTGCTGCTGGTGATATTCGTCGCGGCGGTGTTTGTCACTGTCGGCGAGCCGGCGGGCGCAGCCTGCGCGGCATTGTAGTGATCCAGCACGCGCGCGGCACTGAGCGCGGAGCCATAGACGGCGACTTCATCAATCCAGCCGTTGAACGGAATGGCCATCACGTAGCCCGGCGCGCCGTTGTGATTCGAGCCAATGAACATGTCCGCATTCGCCGAGAAGCTGGATGTCACCGCCGACGTGGCACGCTCCATTCCGTCCACATACATGCGTGCCGTGCCACTGGCTCCGCCGGTGCGGGTGAAGACGATG
The DNA here is from genome assembly GCA_031429155.1 of Verrucomicrobiota bacterium. Taxonomy (GTDB): domain Bacteria; phylum Verrucomicrobiota; class Verrucomicrobiia; order Verrucomicrobiales; family V1-33; genus V1-33. The sequence goes on from JANOZA010000634.1 coordinate 14,440, forward strand.
TGGTGCCATTCATTGATCGTCGTCGTGTAAGTGCCGAGGAATCCATTCAAGTACCCGGCGATTTCTCCGACCCCGCCGTTGTTGAGGAAGATGCCGAAGTCGTTGGCATTTTTGTAATTGAAGACATCCCCGCGGCCCGTCACCGGCGTGCGCGCCCAAGTCTCCACGGTGAAATCGCCGAGGCCCAGTTCGAAGACCGCATTCGCCAAAATCTGCACCCGCGACGTGGTGCCGTTGAACTGCCCGCAGCTTCCCAGATTCGCAAAAGCTGAGGCCTGGCCCAGCGTCACATTCTGATAAGTCCCGGCCTGCGGCGTGCCCGCGGAGTCCGCCGCGGTCGTCGCGCCGAGAGCTTCGTCCATTTCCCAATACGCGATGGGCGAGTCGGTGAGCACGGAGTTTCGGTAAGTGGCGGTGCCGGCTTGGAGAGAGGCGACCGCAGTCAAGGCGGCGAAAGGGAGGAGAGTGGAAAAACGCATGGCTTCAGGCAGGTGTCGGGCGGGCGGGAGGATGGCGTTCCTGTCCGGGCTTGTCATGTTTTAGTTACTGCTCTGTTACCTTTGGATGAAGGTCGGTCCGATCATGCCGCTGGGACCGCAGTGCGAGCCTGCGCCACGAGCGGCCAGCGCGTGGCGGCAAAGTTCCAAGGCGGAGTTTCAGGCATGGCGGCACTGAAAGCCGGAAGCCTGCTTTCCATGTCAGCAGAGGCGGCGGCTTTGATTTACAGGGAATAGTTGCCTGTTTTGACATCCGGCCTATAATTACCATAATTCACTGCCGAAAATGTCCGCCACTCAAACCCTCGAGCCCCCCGCACTCATCCCTGGGCCGGCCGTTTCGAGTCGGGGAAAGGTTCTTGTGGTGGACGACGAACCGTCCATCTGCCGGTTCATCGAAGCCGCTCTGCGCAGCGCCGGATTTGAAGAAATCGTCATCTCAGCCAGCGGCAGTGCCGTCCCCACGCTAGCCCTGAGCGAGCGGCCGCAGCTCATTATCATGGATGTCATGATGCCCGGCGGAAATGGAATGAGGGCGCTCCGTGCATTGAAAAAGTCTCCTTTCACTGCGGGAATTCCGGTCATCATCACCACCGGCTTCGCTCTCCCGACCCTCGACGAGTGCCAGCAAAACCGGGCTGACCGCGTGCTGGCAAAACCGTTCACGACAGAGCAGTTGCTGAAGGCGGTGGGGCAGTTGACGACAGCTTGAGGAGGGAAGATTCCGGTCTCTGGAGATCGGCTGGGAGCGCGGTTGTGATTCCGTTCTGTCGCTTCACAATTCTCCACCTTGAATGAAGGAAATCGGGGCGTGCCCGTCGGAGCTTCGTGTCCGGCAGTTTTTGCGCTCGAAATACAGGCAACGCCGGGCGACTGCCCCCACAACATCCCCAAACCATGAAACTCCCGCTCAAAAACTTTACGCGCTTCGTCGCGCGTCCATTTGCCCGCTGCACCGCCGCCACCGTGCTTTTGGTATCACTCTGCGGGTCCGGGGTTACATTATGCGCCGCCGCCGAGGGCGACGAGATCGCACAGGAGGATGGAGCGGAGGTTCTCACCCGTGGTCCAGTGCATGAAGCCTTCGCCGCCACCATCACCTTCAAAGCTGTCGCCGGTATAACTGTGCCAAAGGCGCCACCGGCTGCCATTGAGGAACTCCCGCCGGATCAGCGTCCGGAGGGTGACAACGTCACATGGATTCCCGGCTACTGGGCCTGGGAAGATGAAAATGGAGAGTACCTCTGGGTCAGTGGCATTTGGCGCAATCTCCCGCCCGGCCGGCAATGGATGCCGGGCTACTGGTCGGAGACAGCCGGTGAGTTTCAGTGGGTTTCAGGCTACTGGGCCGATGCCGCAGTTGAGGAAGTCGAATACCTTCCGGAACCTCCTCCCAGCATCGAAGCCGGGCCGAACATAAAGCGGCCATCTGTGGACCATTCCTGGATGCCGGGTGCGTTTGTCTGGTATCAGTCCCGCTATTTCTGGCGGCCCGGATACTGGGAAGTGTGCCAGCCGAACTGGGTATGGGTCCCATCTTATTACGTCAGGTCGCCGCACGGCTACATCTATGTGGATGGCTACTACGATTACGATGTCGTCCGTCGCGGCATGATTTTCGCGCCCATGCGGTTCACGCCCGCTTACTATGCCCGGCCCGGGTATCACTACCGCCCGGTCACGGTGATCAACATCAACGTCTTCACCGACCACCTGTTTCTCCGTCCCAGTTGCCGGCATTACTATTTTGGCGACTACTATGCTCCCGAGTGCCGCCGTTCGGGCTACTACTCCTCCCACAGCTATTATTCCGGGGGCCATGGCTATGATCCGATCTATGCCCACGCCCGCTGGTCTCACCGCCATGACGACCGCTGGGAGCGCCGCGTGGAGGAGAACTACAGCTTCTACCGCGAACATAAAGAGGAACGCCCGCCCCACACGCTGGTGGCCTTCGAGAAATTCAATGCCAAGCCTGACAAGAACCGCAGGGTGGATACGGCCTTCGTGACCCCCATCGGGCGGCTCACGTCCAGCAAAGACAGCGCGATCAAATACAAGCCCGTGAATGATGACGAGCGGACTAAGTTTGCCCAGCGTGGCCGGGAAATCCGCGACTTCGGTGAGCAGCGGAAACTCGTCGGGACGAAACCTGCCAATGTTCCCGACATCGGGAAGCCAGGAAAAGGAGAGTCCGAAAAGACCGAGCCAGTTCGCGTGAAGATTCTCCGCTCTCCCGCGGTGGCAACAATGCCCGAACAGGGAACCAAGGACGCCTCACCGCCGAAGCGCCGGGAGTTTGTGATGCCCGACGACAAGTCCGGCGACAAACTTGACCCCAAAATGCGTCCGGGTGGAAAGCCTAAAGCGACTGTGGTCACCGAGCCGCCCGACCAACCGGGCCGGAAGAAGGAAGTGGAGCCGAGCGAGCCGCCGAAAGACGGGACGAAGGTTGATCCTCGCCGGATGCCGAAGGTCGAACCGAAGGAAGTGCCGAAGATTGAGCCAAAGGAGCCAAAAGTGGATCCCCGCCCGATGCCGAAGACTGAGCCGAAGGAAGTGCCCAAAATTGACCCTCGCCGGATGCCGAAGACTGAACCTAAAACAGAGCCGAAGGCCGATCCCCGCCGGGTGCCGAAGATTGAACCGAAACCTGAGCCACGGACAGAGCCGAAGCCAGAGCCGAAGCGCGTGTTCCGGCCTGAACCAAAGGCGGAGCCAAAACGTGAAACACGGCCCGAGCCGAAAATGGAACCAAAGCGCGTGTTCCGGCCTGAGCCGAAAGTGGAGCCAAGGCGGGAGGTCCAGCCTCAGCCGCAACAACGGTCACAGCCGCAAATACAACCTCAGCCGCAACCACGTCCTCAGAGCCAGCCTAAGACTGAGCCGTCTGAGAAGTCAGAGGAAAAAGGGAAACGCGGCAAAGGCTGATCGGAGCAACGCGGCGGGGATTTGGGTTCCAGACGACTCCGGGTTACGGAGCGACGGTCTTCGCCTGGCCGTTGGATTGTTCTGCCTCGCTCCGAAGCGGTTGCCCTTCGTATCAAAGAGAAAGTCCGAGGTCGAAAACGGTGACCATGCTCGGATGGTGCGCTCAGCCAGCGCGCGCCTCGCGGGTGACGCGTTCATGGCGTCGGTTTACTGAGGAATGGCGGCAGCGGGATTACACGGTCTCCGCATTCTGTGAAAAGAATCTCATCTCTCCCGGCGGCTCCGGGATTTTTCTCTGCTTTTTAATCGTAGAGACCGACATAATGAAGGCAGCCAAGCCCCCAGATTTATCCATGTCACTTTTTCGTCGCCTGCCGGCCATTACCGTTGCCCTACTTTTCGCTCACGCCTCGCCTGCGCTGGAGATCAGTGAAATCCTCACCGAAAACGAGGGGGGGCTGCAGGATGCCGACTCCGCTTCGCCCGGCTGGATAGAACTTCACAACGAAGCGGCGGCTGTTGTGAATCTCGCCGGCTGGCGGCTCACGGATGATCCCATCGTCCTCAATAAGTGGGTGTTGCCATCGCAGAGCCTCGCGGCCGGGGCACGACTTATTGTTTTCGCATCAGGAAAGAATCGCGCAGTGGCCGGCCAGGAACTGCACACCAATTTCCTACTCGACCCCGATGGCGAATTTCTCGCGCTCGTGCGGCCTGACGGGACTATTGGACATCAGTATGTGCCGAAGTTTCCGAAACTGCGCCGCAACGTGAGTTTTGCGTTCACCACTGTGCCCATCACGACGCCGCTGGTTTCCGAAAGCGGTGCCTCCCGCTATCTCGTACCGGTAGATGGTTCGCTCGGCACATCATGGACGACCGCCGGGTTTGCCGACAGCGGCTGGACCGCCGGCACCAATGCCTTGGGCTTCGACAACACCGTCGCGCCAAAGATCGACATCAAGAGCCTGACCTCCGCCGGCACCATCCCGGCCCCGGCCGGATGGTCCAATTTCACGTTCCCCGGCGTCCCGGAAAGCGGCACCAGCACGGCCACCACCTCGACCGCCACCGTCGGCGCCATAACGGTGAAACTGGATGCGGTCGGCGCGGCGCTTGTGCTCTCCAGCCGAAATCGTCAGGGTGGAGCAACCGATTGCCTGAATAACGCGGCGTCGCTGAACAATGTGGCGGAGGATTTTATTTTCGCGAGCACCAGCAGCTACCTCGCCGGCACGCCGCGCGGCATGGATGTCACCATCAGCGGACTGACTCCCGCCACCGCCTATCCCGTCACGGTCTGGGCCTACGATCGCGGCAGCCCGGCGGCGCGCACGACCGTCTGGACCGATACCGTCTCCGCTGCGTCGGGGACCCTGACCTTCAACGGCAGCGATGGCCTGCTCGCGGATGACGCGGCGTTCAATCTTCGTTCGGTCACCTTCAATGCCCAGTCCAACGGCGCGGGACAAATCATCCTCCAGGGACGCGCCGCGACCACCGGCTCCACGACCACTCACAATGTCTTCCTCAATGCTCTGCAGGTGGGCACCCTGAGTTTCACGCCCTTGATCACCACCAATGTCGGCCCCGGGATGCAGGGAATCGCATCGAGCCTTTACACCCGCAGCGCGTTCACCGTAGCGAACCCCGCCGTCCATGACCGGCTGCGCCTCCGGGTGCGCTACGACGACGGATTCTTCGCATGGGTGAACGGGCAATTGATCGCCTCACGGAATGCCCCGGCGTCACCGGCATGGAACGCCGTCGCTGCCAGCGATCGGACGAAAGCGACTGCGATAAACATCGAAGAAATCATCATCCCCATCGCCCCGGGACTCCTCACTGCGGGCACCAACATACTGGCGATCCAGGGAATGAACACGGGCGTGGTGGATACGGACTTCCTGCTCACCGCCAGCCTTGATGCCCTCGGCACGCTGCCGGCTGCGGGCTACTATTTTGCTACCCCGACACCCGGTGCGGCGAACAGCACGGCCTACAACGGCATCGTCGCCGATACCGCGTTCAGCGTGGACCGTGGCTACTTCACCGCGCCATTTTCCACGGCGATCACCTGCTCCACGCCCGGCGCGCAGATTCGCTATACCCTGGATGGTTCATCGCCCACGGCGACCACGGGGGCTCTCTATTCCGGACCGGTCAATGTGAGCACCACCACCGTGTTGCGTGCCGCCGCGTTCTTCCCGGGCTGGATTCCAAGTAACACCGACACCCAGAGCTATCTCTACATCGCCAGCATCGCCGCGCAGCCTGCTGCGCCCCCGGGCTGGCCTTCCACATGGGGCAGCATTACCCAGGGCACCGTCCCTGCCAATTATGTGATGGACCAGCGTGTCGTCACCAACACTGCGCCCGGCTATGGAATTCCCGAAGCCCTGCAATCCATTCCGACTCTCTCGCTGGCCCTGGCTCCTTCGGATTTTCTGGGCAGCAACGGCATTTACCAAAACCCGCAAAGCCTCGGTGCCGCATGGGAGCGCGACTGTTCCATCGAACTCATTGACCCCACCGGCCAGGAGTCAGGTTTTCACGAGACCTGTCGCGTCGAGATTCACGGCAACAGCAGCCGGAATCCCTTCCGCATGCAGAAGCACTCGTTCCGCCTTTCGTTCAAGGGCGAGTCCGGTGCGGCAAAGCTGCGTTATAAGTTTTTTCCCGGCAGCAGTTTCGATGACATCAACAAGCTG
>JANOZA010000635.1:0-2808 GCA_031429155.1 Verrucomicrobiota bacterium
TCTTCCGTGCTTTCCAGGATCTGATGGGCCGCATCGCCTCCCGCGATCCCCAGCAGGCCGCGGCGCTGATCGCGAAGTCCAACATAAGTGTCGAGGACCTGCTGACGGAGGAGAACGTGACCAATCACGCCGCCCTGGCTGCGGCTCTGCTGGCACAGGATGGTGACGACGCGGGGAACTGTCAGACCGTCGTCAATCTCTGGGCTGGCTCGAATCCCGCAGCGGCGGCGACATGGGTGTCGGCTCATGTGCCTTCCGGTGACGACCGGACGAACATGATGCACAACGTGTTCATGAATTGGTCAGAGGATCCGCCGGCGATGCTGCAATGGGCGGCCACGATGGATGACGCGACTGTCAGGGCGGCATGGATGCAGTTAGCTAACTATAACGCTGAATACACCACGGCGCATCTGGAACAGTTTGCCCTCACTGCGGATGCGACTGCGTTTGAGACGCTGATGTCGAATGGCGATTATGGAGACGATGCCGCCAGCCGCATCCTCCAGGTGATACCCGACGATATGGACGTGGACGTGCAGCGCCCGATGGAGGCCTGGCTGGAGGAGAAACCGGAGGAGGCCACCACATGGGTGCGCGATCTGCCGCCGGGGGCGCGGCGCACCAATGCTACGCAGGCAATCGTCGGGCACTTGAACAATGAGGAGGATCACGAGGGAGCCTTCGCATGGGCGGCGACGATGACGGACGAACGGCGCCTGGGATTTCTTACTGACACCGTGACACTGTGGGGCATCGGGGACCCCGATGCCGCGGAGGCTGCGATCCGCGCCAGCGCGCTGCCGCCGGAGGAACAGCAGAAGCTCCTCGATTCCCTGCCGCCGCCAAAATGAACTCCCGCACGGTCATCATTGCCACCATCGCCTGCGCCGTGCTCGGCTGCTGGCTGCCGTCGTTGTGGCTGCCGGGGCCGGTGGAAAAGGTCCGCTCCATTCTGCCACCGCCGGCGACGGCGCACGGGCCGGCGTGGCAGAGTTTGCAGGGGAAGGTCCGTGGCGCGGGCACTTCGATGCAGCAATTCCAGGCCGTCATGGCCGGCGTGCGCGGGCGTGGTGCGGCCCTCGCTTTTCATACGGGGGACATGGGCGATCTCCTGTGCGAGGAGGCGGAGGAACTCGCCGCGCGCCTCGCCGGTGAGGAACTGGGCGCTCATGTCACGGATGGTGCGGCGTTTATAAAATCCCTGCGCGACTGCAACTCCTACGTCACGGACGCGGCGCTGGAGGCCTGGGCCGATGCCGACCCGGACGCGGCGCTGCGGGGATTGATCGCCGATGCGAGTGACACCCACGGCGTCGCAGACACCCTCATTCAGCGCATCGCGGCCCGTGATCCGGATAAGGCGCTCGCCATTCTCCGCGCCTCCCCCGTGAGCCCCAGCCAGTCATCCGCGCGAAATGAAGTCTGGACCGCCGTCCTCGCCGCGTGTGCAGAGAAAGGCCCGGACTACGCGCTCGCCGCGATCCAGTCCGCGCCGCGCCAGGCGAAGGATGCCGGCCTGTATTCCCTTCTCAGCAAGATGGCTGCCGAGGCCCCCCACGCCGCGCTCGCATGGGTAGAGGGGCTGCCGCCGGAACTGAAGAAGCTGACCGATGATTCTGTCATCATGGATATTTGGGGCGAGACCGATCCCGCCGCCGCGCTCGCCGACTGGGGGCAGAAGCGGCCCGGGCTCGGGGTAAATGACCCCGTCGGGCGCAATCTCGCCAACCAGTGGGCGGCCAAAGACCCGGAGGCCTTCCTCCAATGGGCGACGGCCCAGGGGGAAAGCGGCACGCCGTTCCTGAGAATCGCAGCCCGGGAGATCGCCTCCCGCGATCCCCAGCGCGCCGCCGCCATGGCGGACCGAATGCCTGCCGTCGCCCTGCCCCGGGGTGATCCGAACTTTCCACCCGACGACTCCGAAGCGAATACCGAGCTGCGGGATCTCCGCTGGGCGATTGGCAACGAATGGGCGCAGAAAGATCCCGCCGCCGCGCTCGCATGGGCGAAGTCGCTGCCCTCGGCGGGAGAGCGGGCTTACGTATATAATGGTATGCGCGCCTACCTGAGCGAGCTGCCGAAGGAGGAACGCCTCGCCATCGCGAGGGAACTCGGGACCGGGACGAATGCCGGCTTTCAAACGCTCTGGGAAGTGGACCGCGCGGAGGCGGGCAAAGTGTTCGCCAGTCTCCCGGCTGAGGAAAAGCTGGGGAATTTTAGTACCATGCAAAATGGCCTCACGGCGGAATCCCCCGCCGCCGCCGCGGGTCTCCTCGAAGGCATCATCCAGGATATTCCCGATACCCCGGAAGGAACGCAGCAGAGTTCCAGTGCCCGAAACCTCTCGCGCTACGTCGCCGAGGTCACGAGCGCCTGGGCCGGACGCGACCCCGCCGCCGCCGCCGCATGGGTCCGCCAACTGCCTCCGGGAGAATCCCAGGCCATCGCCGCCGCCAATATCGCCCTCACCTGGGGCCGGTATGATCTTCCCGCCGCCCGGGCGTGGGCGGAGAAACTGCCCGCCGGTGCCTCCCGCGACAAAGCCGCCCGGCAACTCGCCATTTTGACCGCCGCCAGCGGCGCGGAGTAGGGGAAATCGTCCGGCGGAGCTCCTTGCACAGACAAGGAGGCCCGGGGAACGTCCGGCGGAGCTTCTTGCAACTGCAAGGAGGCAGGTCGGACATCCGACCTCGCTCCATGCAACTGCAAGGAGGCCCGGGAAACATCCGGCGGAACTCCTTGCAACTGCAAGGAGGCAGGTCGGACATCCGACCTCGCTCCTTGCAACTGCAAGGAGGCCCGGGG
>JANOZA010000636.1:0-6921 GCA_031429155.1 Verrucomicrobiota bacterium
GTGAAGGCAGTGGCGACAAAGGCAATGAAGAGGTCAAAGGAAAGGTCGGCGCGGACGGTGATGCCGATGCGGACGGCGGCGACAAAGGCGAAGGCGAAGGCGACAAAGAAGGCGAAGGCGGTGAGGGCGAAGGTGAAGGAAAAGATGGGGAAGGCAAAGACGGCAGCGGTGAGAGCGGTCGTAACGATGCCCTGCGCACTCTCAAAAATCTCTCTCAGGAACTCAAGACCCGTCCGCGAAACCAAAGCGCCCGTGAGCGCGATCCGGTGAAGAACTGGTAATCCCCGCGGAGGCCCCCTACACGATGAAACCATTCCCACTGCTCATTCTGCTCCTCGCCGCACTCCCGGGTATCGCGCAGCAGCCTGCGCCAGGAGTTCCGCCAACGCTGGCTCCTCCCGCGCCACCGCTGCCAGTGCCGCCACCTGTCGTTCCCGCTCCAGCGCCGCCGGCCCCCGCTCCCGCAGTTCCCGCCCTGCCACCGCCCGTTCCTGCGGAGGACGCGGGCACCGTCATGGAGGCGCAACTCACGCCTCCTGCGCTCAGCATAGGCGAGCAGGGAACGCTCACGATCCGCGCCCCCAACGGCCGGCGCCTCCAAAATCCGCCGACCGCCATTGAGGTGCCGGGCTTGAACATTCAGTTCAGCGGCGCCACTTCCCAGAACATAGACATCAACGGGCTCATCAGCTATCGCATGGAGTTGAACTATCTCGTCGAGGCATTGGAGGCCGGCGAGTACACGATTCCGGAGCAGGCGTTCAATATTGACGGCAAGCAACACACGACGAAGGCCATCAAGGTCACCGTCGCAGAAGGTCCGGCCTTGCCGGAAGCTCTCCAGCCACAGGCGCAGCTTACCGTGGGTAAAACCGAAATGTGGGAAGGCGAGGAAGTGCCGGTCACGGTCACTGTCGTCATGCATCCGGCGCTGCGCATCACCAGCCAGCCGCTGCCGGTCATCAAGACGGAGGGCATCGCCGTCTCGCGCTTTGACCGTCAGGGCCGCATGTATGACCAGACGGAATTCAACGGCCAGCTTTGGAACACCTGGCAGCTTCCCAGTTCGCTCGTCGCCGTGAAGTCCGGGGCTTTTCCGCTCGGCCCTGCGGAAGTGAAACTGGAGGCCAGCGTCCCTTCCACCGCCGGTGGCGGCGCGGGGCGCGATCCCTTCGGTGACTTCAACTACGCGCGCCGCACGATCAACATAAAGACCAACACCGTGCCCATCCGGGTCAAGCCATTGCCCGCCGAGGGCAGGCCCGCGGACTTCACGGGAGTGGTCGGCAAGTTTCAAATTATGGCCCGCAGCGACACGCCCTCCGGCGGTCCGCAGGCGGTGCAACTGGGCGACCCGGTTGGCTTTGAGATCATCGTCACGGGCATGGGGAACCTGGATGCGATTCCCGCTCCCGGCTTGGATAAGCCGGAGGGACTCCGCGCCTACAAACCCAAGGTGTCGGGAGAGAGCCGTGGCCTTGGTATTGAGCAGGGGCAGAAAGTCTTCACGCAAATTCTCTTCACCGAAAAACCCGGTCCCGCCTCCGTCATTTTCACCTTGCCCTACTTCGATCCGGTCGCGGGTAAATACGCCGTCGCGAAAAGCCCGGCCATTCAACTCATCGTCACCGGCAGCCCCGAGGTTGCCGCCGCCGCGAATACTGCCGCCACTGCTGAGTCGAAGGATTTCAGCGGCACCCCTGACCTCGTGCCGCCCGGAGAAGCCCTCTCCGAAATCCTCCCGCAGCCGCTTAACACGAGCCGCTGGTATTCTCTCACCACCGCTTCGGTACCCGTCCATCCGTGGCTGCTCCACGGCACGCCGGCCGTCATCCTCGCGCTGATTCTCGGCACCGGCACCATCCGGCGACTCCGCGCATGGGCACTCTCCCGCCGTCCGCCGCCCTACGCACCGCGCTACTGTGCCGACATCGCCCGCGATCTCCGCCGCACCCCGCTCTCGCGGCTCCAGTTCTACGGATTCGTCAGTGAATACACCGGCGCATGGGAGTATTGGAAAAAGTCCCCGCTGCCCTCCGGCGAATCCCTTGCCGAAGTCATTGCCGCCCGCGACCGCTGGCTCTACGCCGCCAACGCCGATGCCGCCGCCGCTCCCGTGCCCTCCGACGAACAGACTCGCGCCGCATCCCTGCTCACCTCCTGCCTCAGCGCCTGAACCTTTCCCCATGCGTTTCTTTCTCGCCCTTTTTCTCCTGTTCTCCTCCGCTCTCACTCATGCTGCCGATGACCCCGGCCCCGCCTTCCGCCATGCCATGACGGAATACATGGCGGAGGATTACGAGAAGGCATTCGCCGAATTCAAGAAGATCGCTGAAGACGAAAATCAGATCTCCGCCACGCTCTGCCACAACATCGCCAACAGCGCGTGGAAGCTCGAAGACAAAGCCGCCGCCTCCCTCTGGTACCGCCGCGCCCTCGCGCTCGATCGCTGGCTGCCGGAGGCCAGGCAGAACCTCCGCTTCGTGGAGAGCAAGGTCGCCTACCTTCGCTTCGAGAAAAGCGGGCTCCCGAAATTCGCCGCCCTGTTCCCGCTCACATGGTGGAAAGCCGCATGTCAGGGCGCCGCATGGACCACAGTCATCAGCATCGTCTGGCTCGTGTGGGCCGCCCCGCGCCGCGGTCGCCGCTGGCCGCTCGTCACCCTCCTGTGTCTCGCCGTCGCGACTCTCATCACCAGCCTCTTCGGCCTCATTGGCAAGAAGCTGGATCCCGCCCCCCTCACGAAACTCCTCATCTCCACGCCGGAAAAGGAAACGTGGGCCCGCACCGCTCCTGTAGAGGCCGCGCAGACTGTCATCGAACTCCCGCCCGGCTCCGAACTCATGCCCATCCGTGAGGAAGGCCACTGGACCTACTGCGACATCCCCGGCGGCGAAAAAGGCGCACCCCTCCGCGGCTGGGTCCGCACCGTCACCACAGAGAAGCTCTGGCCTTGGGAATCCTCGCTCGTGGAATAAGGAACCGGGCCGGCAGTCACCGTCAGCGGAGGATTGCGGGCAAAAAAACAGGGACGCGCTATCCGCACGTCCCTGTTCATGATCAGTTTTGGCTAAGTCAGAGACCTGCTCTGGCCTTACTCAGCGATTTCCACTCCGTACTTGGCGGCGACCTCTTTGAACTTCGCCGTCGCGGCTTTTCCGGTTTCGCCCAGCTTGGCGATCTTCGGATCAGTCATCAGCTTCTGCATGAAGGGTCCGATCTCTGCCGGGTCTGAGGGCATGCCTTTGAACAAAGCGAGCATTTCACCCATGCCGGCCATAGCCGCTGTGAACGACTCTTTGAGGTCCGCAGGGAGTCCCTCGGTCTTGATGGCTTTCATCTTTTCCAGCGCGGCTGTCATCTTGGGAAGTCCGGAGACAGGATCTGGCGCAGCTTTGCCCTCGGCGACGAGTGCATTGATTTCGACGGCCGCTTTTTTGAAGGCGTCGAGAGCATCCTTCTCGCTGACAGCAGCAGCGCCGCCGCCGGAAGAGCCAGAGCCGCCCTTCTCGTCTTTGTTACAGGAGGTGAACAGGAGTGCCGAAGAGGCGAAGGCTGTGGTGATGATGCGGGTGAGTTTCATAGTATGGAGTGTTGAGTTTAGGCAGTTCAAGATTCCTGCACGGTGATCGAGCATGACCCCGGAACCGACCGCATTGTGAGTCCTATCCTCCGGCGTAGGCAAGTAATTTCCTGGCTTTTCTATGACCTTGCACCGAAATCCTTTCCGGAAAGCGCTGCCCGGATTCTGTGCGCTGTTCACTGGTTTTCGGCATTCAGTCATCAGTGCCGGGAAAGGACGTTGGAAGCAGGGAAGTTACTCCCCGGCCATATAGCTCCAGCTGCGAAAATTTTTTGACTCGAATGCAGACGGCTCTGGGGCATCCGCATTACATGGCTTGACCAGTAGGTTGTCCGGCTTCCCGGTTCCATCACCATGAAACTATCCACACGTCTCGTCCTGCTTGCCGGCCTCCTGTTCGCCGGTTCACCACTGATTGCGGCACCTGCGGCTGACGCCGACGGAGATGTCGAAATCGGTCCGGAATACAAGGACGCGCCCGAATTGAATCCCGGTCCGAATGTCCCGCGCGGCAAGGTTACGGAGTTCACGATGGATTCGAAGGACAGCAAACTCTTCCCCGGCCTCACCGGCCCCTACATGCGCAAGTGCGCCGTCTATGTGCCTTCACAATACAAGGCCGGCACCCCGGCTCCGTTCATCGTGGTGCAGGACGGCATGGGCTATGTGAAGAAGCTCACCGCGTCGCTCGACTCACTCATTGCCGCGAAGAAGCTGCCGGTGATCGCCGCGGTCTTCCTCAACTCCGGCGGCGGCGACAGCAAAGGCAGCGAGCGCGGTCTGGAATACGACACCGTCTCCGGCCACTACACTGACTTCATCGAAACCGAAGTCCTGCCCCGCGCCTCGAAGGAAGGCAGTGTGACCTTCACCAAAGACCCCGAAGGCCGCGCCAGCATGGGCGGCAGCAGCGGTGCCGCGTGCGCCTTCACGATGGCGTGGTTCCATCCGGAACTTTACCGCCGCGTCCTCAGCTACAGCGGTACGTATGTCGCTCAGGAGTCGCCGGACAATCCGAAGTCCCCGCACGGTGCGTGGGAATACCACGAGAACTTCATCCCCAAGTCGCCCGCGAAGCCGATCCGCGTCTGGCTTCACGTCAGCGAAAAAGACAACGGCTGGAACCGCGGCGACAAAGGCTACCACAACTGGGTCCTCGCCAACCAGCGCATGGCCGCCGTGCTGAAAGCCAAAGGCTACCACTACCGCTACGTCTTCTCCAAAGCCTCCGGCCACGTGGACGGCAAAGTCGTCAGCCACACGCTGCCGGAGGCGCTGCTCTGGCTCTGGAAAGGCTACACGCCGAAGCCGTGAAGCCTTCCATCGTGGGCATGGCGACAGCCGCAGCAAATCCAGTCGAAGCTGAACCGCAGCGCGGTTCTCCCATGAATAGCCGGGGGTAGAGCGAAGCGGAACCCCCGGGAACGCCGCCACGAAGCCTTCTTCCCCGGAGGGGAAGGCCAATGCATGCAAGATGCGCCCCGCACATTGGCCTACCGCGCTGCGGTAGATTTCTCTTGTCCTGCCTGACCCCGGGTTCCGCTCGTCCCTCGCTCCACCCGGGGCTATTCATGGGGGAACCGCGCTGCGGTTCAATTCCGCGAGACAGCTACACTGCTTGGTAACAGCTTGGCCTTACTGTGTTTTAGCTGCCCGGTTTGAGGTGTCAGGGTAGGGTTCGATGAGCCTGCGGAAATCTGTGGCAAGATATCTCAGATACCGCTCTTTACAGTACTCCATGCGCACACCGGTTTCACGATCCTTCTTGGTTCCATTGAACCAAGCGGTACGCTTACCGGCATTCTTGCCCGACTTGTTCTGGATCGCCACTTTGATGAATTCTTTCGAAGTCATGATCCAGAACAAATCCATCCTCTCTGAATAGAAGACGAACCAATAGTTCGCGCGAAGCTCGTGGGTAATGGCAGCGAAAAGGGCCGCATCGCCGAATGCACATGTTGCTGAACGCGCCTTGATCTGAACAGTTGTAAAAGTTTGATCTGGGCGCCTTATGACAGCATCAATGGCGTCGTCATCGACCAGTGGCAGGTAGACGTCCAAGCCTTGCTTGAGCATCAGTCCCACGACCCAATATTCAATGCGCTTACCGAATCCTGCTGAGTGACGAAATGTTGGGGTAGGCATCGTAACGAGGCATTACCAGTCATCCGACCGGAACGGCGAGGCCGGCAGGCCTTCCTTGTTGTAGAGGTTCGCGCCCTCGGGGTTCATGGTGAAAGCATAGCGCACGGCTACGGGCTTCGGCACTTCCGGGCTGGAGACGACGACGCTGTTGCCGTCAATGACCGCATCGGCCCACACCCATTTCTTGTCTTCCCCGGCGACGGCGAAGCGGGCGAGTTTTCCACCGGCCACGGCTTCCACGGGCTTCCGCCCGTCTTTCTTGCCGGCGATCAGGCCCTTGTCGGCGTAGTCGAAGCTGACGCGCATCTTTGCTCCCTCGACCGTTGCGGCTTTGAACAACGGGCCGCTCGGCACTACGTCCTTCTTGCCGTAGTCGTGATGCAGCGCCCAGAGCGCGAGGCGCTCGCCGACATCGAACTTGTTCTTCGGGTGGATGTCGGCGGCCTCGCCGATATCAATGATCACCGCCATGCCCGTGTGCGGGATTTGCAGGCTCTTCGTCTGCGCCTGGCGCACCTTAGCCCAGCCGTCGCCGCCCTGCGGTGTGTTCGAGTCCTTTTGGAAGTTGGCGAGTTGCACAAAGTAGAACGGGAAGTCGCCCTGGTTCCAAACCTTGCGCCACCCGCCGATGAGCGCGCGCATTTTGGAGTAATATTCGTCGCCTTCGCCGCCGTTGGATTCGCCCTGATACCAGAGCGCGCCTTTGATTCCGAAGGGCACCACGGGAGCGATCATTCCGTTGTAGAGCGCCACCGGCTCACCTTGACCGATCGGGGCCGCGGTCGTCGCCGCGGCGTCGCGTTGTTTCACTTTGTCCAGAATGGCGGACAACGCCGGCTCGGCGGCGAATCCCTCCACCGGCACCCACGGCTCGATGCGCGTGCCGCCCCAGTTGTCGTCCAGCAGACCGATGGGCACGCCCGTTTCCTTCTGCACGCGGCGGGCGAAGTAGAAGCCGACCGCGGTGAAGTTGCCGGCGCTCTGCGGCGTGCAGGTTTCCCATTTATTCGGCACGTTCGTCGTCGGCTTGTTCAGCGAGACGTGATTGAACTTGATGCGCCGGATGTTCGGCAGGTTCGCCGCCGCCACGTCCTCCGCGCCGTTGCTGCCGTTCACAGTCCATTCCATATTCGACTGGCCGGAGCAAACCCACACGTCGCCCACCAGCACGTCCTTGATCGTGATCGTATTCT
>JANOZA010000637.1:0-4202 GCA_031429155.1 Verrucomicrobiota bacterium
CGTGCTGCTGCCGAAGATCGCGCGGAAGAAATACTCCAGTGTGCCCTTCAAGTCCGCGAGGCTCACGCGCTCGGCAACGTAAAGCCCTTCGAGTTGGTTAAACGCGCTCAGATGCGTCGCGTCAATTTCATCCCGGCGGAAGGCGCTGCCCGGGGCGATGATGCGCACCGGCGGCGCCTGCGACTGCATCGTTCGCACCTGCACGCTGCTCGTGTGCGTGCGGAGCAGCAGTCCGCTGTCGAAGTAAAACGTGTCGCTTTCATTGCGCGCCGGATGATCCGCCGGCGTGTTCAGGGCATCGAAGCAGTGCCACTCGGTTTCCACCTCCGGACCCGTCGCGAGGGCGAAACCCATGCGCCGCAGGATCCGCACTGCGCGGTCCAGCACCTGCGTCATCGGATGCAGACCGCCGCGCGGAACCGGCCGGCCGGGCAGGGTGACATCCACGCCCTCCGCCGCCTTCGCATCCTGAGCCGCGACGAGCCCGGCCTTCTTCTCGTCCAGCGCAGCAGTGATGGCATTGCGCACCTCATTGAATTTCGCCCCGACCGCCGCCCGCTGATCCGGCGCCACGTCGCGCATCCCGCCGCTCAGCGCGGTGACACTGCCTTTCTTGCCAAGGTATTTCACCCGGAACTCTTCCAGCGTCGTATCGTCACGCACGCCGGCGATCTCGGCGAGGGCGGTGTCAGAGAGAGACTGGAGTTGGGGAATCATACGTCTGGGAATGGGCGAGCGCCGTAGAAGCCCGGTCGCCTTTCCCGGGCAAGCGCGGAATCACAGGCGCACCGCGGCGTCCCCGGCTTACCCACGAACCGTATCGCAGGCCGCCGGTCTGCCTTACGCCTTTATGCGTAAGCCCTGCCTGCCGGGCGGGCGCACGGATTCCCGGGGTGGCATTCGGCTGATCCCTGGATAGGGTCGGCCCTTCACCCAACCATCCTGCCATGAAATCCTCACTTCTCACTTCTCTTCGTATTGGACTGCCGCTCCTGCTGGCCACGGGGTCCGCCGGGCTGCTGGCGCTCAGTGGTTCCGATCCCGCGGCGGCCCCGGCCTCGTGGGATGGCTATACGTTCCACGACTCCCATTTCCACCTCACTAACTACGTGCAGAAGGGCATCGGGATCCGGCAGCTCATGGACATCATGGGGAAGAACGCGGGCCGGGTGGCGCTCTTCGGCATCCCGTTGCAGCAGACGTGGTCGTTCCAAAACAGTGGCAACAGCGCGCCGGGTTACTATCTGGAATCCGATGCGCCGCTCTACTACTATTCGTTCAGTGATGCGTTCATCGCGCGGACATTCCTCTCGCTGCCGGAGGCGGACCGCGCGCGGTTCGATCCCATGATCACCGGATTCAACCCCTCGGACATGTATGCGGCGGACCACATCCGGCGCGTGCTCCAGACGTTCCCCGGGGTGTTCACGGGCATCGGGGAGTTCTCCATCCACAAGGAGTTCGTCTCCAGCAAGATCGCGGGTGGCGCGGCGAGCCTCACCGATCCGGCGGTGGACGGTATCTTCGACTGCGCGGCGGAGACCGGCCTGCTGACGCTCATCCACTGCGATGTCGGCACGCCATTCCCCAAACCGACGACGCCGAACGTGTATCTGGAGCAGTTGAAGGCGCTCTTTAAGCGGCATCCGCAGACGACGGTGATCTGGGCGCATGTCGGGCTGGGGCGCGTCATCCAGCCGCTGGCGGATCATCCGGGGGAGCTGGCGAAAATCCTCGACGACCCGGCGATGGCGCATGTGAACTTCGACATCTCATGGGATGAGACCGCGAAGTATCTGGTGGCCACCGAGCAATCCACCGCCGCCTATGCCGCGCTGATCAACCGCCACGCGGACCGGTTCCTCTTCGGCAGCGATTCCCTCTCGCCCGCCGCGGAGGAGAAATACATGAAGTGCTATCGCGACTACGCGCCGCTCTGGAAGGCGCTGAACGACGACACCCGGCACAAGGTGCTGAAGGGGAACTACGAGCGGCTCTTCGACGCCGCGAAGGTGAAAGTCCGCGCCTGGGAAGCGGCGCATCCGATCAGTTATTGAGCGCGGGCTGTCAGGAGTCTGTGCCCATAAACACCGCCAGATCCGGCGTGCCGGCGCCGAGTTTCGCCGTGGCCAGCGCCTGCATTTTCTCCAGGCAGCGGCGGCTGACGTCGCGGACGGAGGCGGAGGCGTCCACCATGAGCGAGTGGCTGGGGCTTGAGGCGGCGAGGTCGAGGAAAATGTGGCGGGCTTTCTCCAGGGCGGAGGCTTTCTCGAAGGCGTTGGGTTCATCGCCGCGGCGGCGGATGCGTTCGAGGCCCTGCTCGACGGGGACATCGAGGAGGAGGAATACGTCAGGGCGCGGCGCGAAAGTCTCGTGGTCCGCGATGATGGCCGCGGGGTCGGCGCCGCGCGCGCCCTGGTAGGCGGCGGTGCTCCAGTAGTAGCGGTCCACGATGACGACGTGCCGCTGCTCCAGAGCCGGGCGGATGGTGCCGGCGACGTGCATTTCCCGGTCCTTGCGGAAGAGGGCGAGTTCATCCTCCAGGGTGAGGCGTCCGGTGGAGGCCGAGCGGCGGAGTTCGCGGCCCCACTTGAGGCTGGTGGGTTCCTTGGAAAGCGCACACGCGATGCCGCGCTCGCCGCAATACTGCGCGAGCAGCGCGGCGACCGAAGTCTTGCCGGCACCGTCAATGCCTTCCACTGCTATGAGGAGTCCGCCCGGGAGGAGTTGGTTCATGGGGGCGCGAGGGTAGCGGTCCACTTTCCCGGTGCAACGCCGATGAATCCAGGCGTGCAATTTCCAGGCCGATGCCGTAAACTGCCCGCGAATTCCCCCCCCCGCCCCCATGACTTCCCCGCTCCTGCCAGGCTGCACTTTCCTCGTGCTGGCCGCTCTTCCCGCCCTTGCCAACTATCCTGAGGATACCGGCTATACGCAGCTCAAGGCGGAACTCGGTGCCGCGATGCTCACCGGCAGCACCGTGGACATGACGCAGGTGGAAGGCGGTCCCTCCAGTGCCTACACGCCCCAGACCGGCAGCGGGACGTTTGTCGGGGCGGGATTCTGGGCAGGGAAGATGTTCACGGCGAAAAACGGAGCCTCCGTCGCGGCCAATCACGCATACCTGGTGGCGCAATACATGTACGGTGATGCCACGCCCTTTCCCGGGTCCAATTCCAGTATGTGCCCCGGGGTGGTGAACGTGGACTGCTATGCCGCCAACGCCTGGGTCTTTGAAGGCGCGCCGGCCGGATCCTTCCTCGCTCCCACGGCGAACCGCCTCGATCCCCTCATTGAGAGCCGGGCGGTGCAGAATCACTCGTGGATATACAATGCCATTGCGACCAACCCCGGCGAGCCGGCCTACGTCAACGACCTCGTGCGCCGCCAGGATTTCTCCATCAACCGTGACAACTACGTCTGCTGCGTGGGTCTGAATAACGGAGACCTCTCGGTCTGCCCGGATTTGTTCGCGGCTGCCTATAACGTCATCTCGGTCGGTCTGACCAACGGACTGCACAGCCGCGGCGGCACGACGTCGGACATGGATGGGTACGATCCTCTTCCGCTTCCCAACGGCCATGGCCGCCGGAAGCCGGAGATCGTCTCTCCCGTGGACCCGAGGGATGTGGCCACGAGTTTCGCCACCGGCTACGTCAGCAGCGCCGCCGGGCTGTTGCTGGCCAAGGCCAACGTCATCAATACCAACAACGCCCGCCACGCCAAGACCATCAAGGCCGTGCTCCTCGCCGGCGCGACGAAGGAGGAATTCCCCGGCTGGGCGAAGACGGCCACGGACCCGATAGATGCCATCTACGGCGCGGGCGAACTGAACATCTACAACAGCTACCACATCCTCAACGGCGGCGAGCAGGCCGTGAACGCTACAAATGACCTGACGGGGCGGGCTCACTTCGGCTGGGACATGAATTCCATCGTCGGCAGCGCCACCGCCGACTACCGGCTCAACATCCCCGCCGGCTCCTATGGCACGGAGCTTTCCGCGTTCATTGTCTGGCACCGCACCCTGACAGACTCCAACGGTTCCGCCACGATCTTCACCCTCGCTCCCGACACGCTGGTGAATTACAATCTCACTCTCTTCCGCGATCCCGCCGCCGGCGGCACCGCGGTGGCGATAGACTCTTCCACCAGCACCATTTATAATCTTGAGCACGTCTGGAAAAAGGATCTCCCTGCAG
>JANOZA010000638.1:0-5744 GCA_031429155.1 Verrucomicrobiota bacterium
GGGCGAAGTGCAACTTCGCGCTCCGTTGTTACGCTCGTTGCGCGAACTTGGCTCCAAAGACGCCGGTGTTTATCTTCCGCATGTGAAGTCCTCCGATGCCGCGACCCGCGATGAGGCGCTGGCCGGTCTCGCGTCGGTGCCGGACAAACTCATTCCCCTCTGGCCCGACCTCACGCCGCCGCAGCGCAGCCGGGCGCTTGATTCGCTCTCTTCTTCCAAGCCGGGAGCACAAGCCGTGGTGACGGCGGTGAATGCGAAGGCGATTCCGCCGGAGGAACTCGACGGCCCGGTGCTGGAAAAGCTGGCGGCGATTCTCGGGGAGAGCGATCCGGCGTTGAAGTCGCTGATGGAAAAGATGGGCAGCGCCTTTCGCCCGGTGCTCGTGCTGGATGGGAGGAACGATTCGTGGGTGAAGGATGCGATCAATCTCACCGGTCCGTTCACTGTGGAGACTTGGGTGCGGCTCGCGCCAGGCATCGGCAACGAAGACAGTATCCTCGGCTGGGTCGGCGAGACGGATTTCAACTTCTACGGCGGCAATTTCCGCGTGTGGATTGCCGGCGCAAATGACGTGATCGTCGCGAAGAAACCAACCGCGCCTGACATGTGGACGCATGTGGCGGTGACGCGGGATGCGGCGGGCAAGTTCAGAATCTACATGAATGGCGAACTGGATCAGGCCGAAGGCAAGCCGGAGCCGAAGCCGCTCCAGAATCTGCGCATCGGTCAAAGCAATGTGCCCACGGGCACCGGCGGTGCGCTGGCGGAGTTTCGCGTGTGGAGTGTCTGCCGCACTGCGGAGGAAATCCGGTCCGGCTTTGACCGCACGTTCCCTTCGCCGCCCGCCGGGCTGGTGCTTCAGCGCACGGGTGCTGACTGGGGCGCGCTCAACGGCAGCGCACACGTGGCGAAGACGACGGACTTCCCCGCCGTAATGACGCCGGAGCAGGCGAAGGCGATGGACGCGAAGTATGCGAAATTCCACGCGCTGGCGACGAAGCCCGGCGATGCCGCGCAGGGCAAACTGCTCGCGACCATTTGCATCGGCTGCCATACCATCGGCAACACCGGCGCACAGATTGGCCCGAATCTCAGCGGCGCGGGCGCGATGGGCGTGGATGGCGTGTTGCGGAATCTTCTCAACCCGAATGCGGCGATGGAACCCGGCTATCGTGTCTATCGCACTGAAATGACCGACGGCACGCTGAAGGAGGGCTTCCTCGTCAGTCAGGACGACAAGGCGATCATCTTCCGCCAGGTTGGCCTGGAGGATCAGCGCATTCCCAAAGACCAAATCCGCCGCGGGCAGTATCTGAAACGCTCGCTCATGCCCGAGGGTCTGCTCGATGCCTTCAGCGAGCAGCAGGTAAGCGATTTGTTCAGCTACTTGATGACGTTGAAATAGCATGGAGCGGCGTGCTTCAAGCCGCCGTTTTCAATCACCCGCGCGAAGCGCCACTTCAAAAAAGTGCGCTTCGCGTTTGGCTTAGACGGCGGCTGGAAGCGACGCCGCTCCAGGTTCCAGAAAACCATTGCCCGCGGACCATGCGGCGGGCTATCGTCGCGCTTCATGCCGCCCCGTGTTGAAAATCAGCGATCCACCGAGTCCGCCGCCGTCGAGGACTATCTTGAGCAGATCAGTCATCTGATCGAGGAGAAGGGTTATGCCCGGGTGGTGGACATCGCAGAGAAACTGGGGGTCTCGCAGGCAAGCGTGACGAACATGATCAGGCGCATGGATGCGAACGGGCTGGTCGTTTACGAAAAGTACCGCGGCACGGTGTTGACGGAGGCCGGGCAGCGGATCGGCACGGCCGTGCGGCAGCGGCATCAGATTCTCACCAGGCTTCTGGCTCACTTTGGGCTCGATCCAGCCACCATCTATGCGGACGTGGAAGGCATGGAGCATCACATTAGCCGGCCCACGTTGCGGGTGCTGCGCATCCTCACCGAGGAACTGGAGCACGACCACGAACTGTTGGCCCGGCTCCAGCGAAAAGTAACCGCAGCCTGCGAGTAACGTATGGCTCAGAACACCGCGCGCGGCACCCCGGCGAGAGTGATCATCCTGTTCGCTCTGCTGACCTGCGCTGTGGCTGTGGTGGCCTGGCGGAATGCGCAGGAAAAGAAAACGGGAGCGGTGCGCTATCCCACGGCCATCGGCGATACCACCTACTTCAAGGCCGGCACCGAGCCACTCCAGGTCGCGATCCACGGCACGGTTTTCAGTCTCGCCGAGGAAACCGGTGAAATCATGCGGCGCCGCGATGACCGCATGTGGCGGGTGCCGGTCGTGGTGTCCCAGCCCCGTCTTTATACTACTTCGGAATCCCTTCCCTCAGGCGAGGTGCCACCGCTGTATTTGAAGTCAGGTCCCGGTGAATACGTGAAGGTAGAACTGCGCCAGGCCGTTACTCCAGGCTCGGGAGGCTGAAGTGGATTGCACTTCCTGCGAAGTGGCACCCTTCGCCCGGCTGCTGCCCCCATGTGTGATCACCGCGAGATTGAGGCGCTGCGGCAGATTGAACCTTAGCAGGAGCAGTCGCATCCCGGACAATCGCAATCACATCCCGGGGAACCACAGCTTCCACAGTCAGGGATGCACCAGATGCCGTCGCAGCAATTTCCCGAGCGCTTGCGTGATCTGCGACCGCCGCCGCATCCGCAGCACTTGCCCGAGCAACCGGCACACCATTCGCCGCATTCACAGGGCTTTTTCTGTTTCCTTTCCGCAGGCGGTTCTTCGCCCGCCCAGGTCCGGACCGGATGTCCTGACGGATCCGGCGGCAGCGGCGGAGGAAGGGGCGGCGCGCTGGCCATGCCGATTCTCGCAAGAGTACGGTGCTGCAGGCGCGGACCGGCGAGGGACAACAGCAGTGGTGCGTGACGCCGCAGGGGCAGGTCAGTGAGCGCACGACCGAAGATGCCGAGATCGGTCTGTACGGAGTCTGCCACGAGATCCCGGCGGGACGATTCCCTGGCTGGCAATGGATTGAACCGGCGGTGTCTGACATCCGCAGCGTAGTCCTCCCATGCATCCACGGTGTAGATCATCCGACCCAGCGCCGCGCCCGCTGCCGTCAGAGATGCAGTTGCTGCCGGAAGGGTGTTGATCTTCGCGAGATGACCGAAAATGGATCCGTAAGCCTGCGCTGTCGGCTCACTGGCGTCTGCGAGGGAGGCACCGTGTATCTCGGTATCACTTTGACCGCCGATGGTACGGGCAACGCTGTCCACCGGGAATCCCGTCTGCTCCAAATCAGCGCGGGCTTTTCGCTCAGCGCAGCGCAGCAGCCAGCCCCCGGCGCCCGCGGCTTTTCGCCGCCATCCGCGTTCGTCGTCCGCGTCATCGCGCAGCTTCACGGTCAGCGCGCAAATGGTGACGGCGGCAGCGTAGCGCATCTGAGGCTCGTGCTGCACGAGGAGGCGCTTTCGGCCCAGCGGATTGCAGCAGGTGGCGCGCGTGGGAACCGGCTCTTCCGTGGCTAGTGCTGAGCCTGCGAGGGCGAGGAACGTGCTGTCGCGGTTGATGAGCCACCGGCTCCACAGCCCGTAGCGGCCCCTCAGGGTATTGCACAGTCCACAGAAATGACTTTGCCACGCGCTCTGCGCGTCAGTCGAGGAACAGCCGCAAGGGCCTGGCAGAAATCCGAACATGCAGCATCCGTGGCGACTGCGCCTCCGAACGTCAAGCCGGTAGAGGGTGTCTCAGCGCGCCGCGCGGGTGGTATGCATGGGCGGCGCACCTTTGTCGCAGGCGCAGCCGTCTCTTTCCAGGGCTGTGTATGTATCCTCCGGCACGAGGCCGAGCCATTCATCGTAGTCAGGAGTCAGGAACAATTCGGCATACACGCGTTTGTTGAACGCTTCCACATCGCGGCTCAGTGTGCCGTCCTTGTCCTCCTCCAGCCATTGGTGAATGAGCGTGTGAAAGTAATACTCGTTGCGCACCATGTCGCGGATGATGGCGGACTCAAAATTGTCCAGCATCCGCTTCATTGGCGAAGTTGATTCGGCACTTATCCATCCAGTTTTGATTTCCTCCGGCAGGAGCATGGTTTCTGGCAGCTTGGCCATCATGAGGCGGCAACTGCTTTCGTCGAGCCGCACGGCACCGGGGTAACGGCCGGCAATTTTGGCCCACAGTTGCGTGGTCATGCGCTGCGCCAGCGGCGCGGTGGAAGCGGCGGTGATGGAGGCGGGATCCATTGCTGCTTCCGCAGAAGGAGTTGCAGCCTGTTTCAATATCGGGCGTTCCACCATTCCTTTGGGCGGATCAAACTCCATCGGAGCGGGTATCGGCCTGCCA
This sequence comes from Verrucomicrobiota bacterium, assembly GCA_031429155.1. Classification (GTDB taxonomy): domain Bacteria; phylum Verrucomicrobiota; class Verrucomicrobiia; order Verrucomicrobiales; family V1-33; genus V1-33. The sequence continues at coordinate 4,310 of JANOZA010000638.1, forward strand.
CGTTTGACGGCGTCCTCCGCGACCCGCGGAAACATGCGGCCAACCACCGCAGCATCCGTCAGAACTACGGGCTCCAGGCCGCCACTGGCACTTTCGGCTCGCTTGGCGGCGAGATCATCGAACATCATCTGCGTAACAAGTTCGCGGCCGAATCGTGATGTCGGAGCGGAGACGCCCCTGGATGTCCCTCCTGCGATGAGCTTGTCTATTTCCTCCCGCGTGATTGTTGTTTTGGAAAAGCTCCCTTCCGGAAATGCTTTCGGGCGCAGTTCCGTCAGAAGCTTCCGGCCGGTTTCAAAACATTGCATCGCGGCCGCTGATTTTTCACCATAAGCGCCTGCATGCACCGAATCCTCGAGCCACTCGTTGCACAGGGCATCCGCTTCCTTGCCATGCCAGCGACGCCGTTCGTCCAATGATCTTCCGAAAACATTGCGGTCGGTGCGGCCCAGCGCGGCGATGAAGGCGGCCGGGCCGTAGTTACCTGGCAGGGCGTCGAGCACGTTTCCGTCGGTATCGAGAATGTAGTGAATGCTGTTGCCGGTGATGGTGCGTTTGATGCGCCGGCCATCTCCCATATCGATGGTTAGGATGGGTACGGGGCGCACGCTTTTCCAGTGGAGCACAAAACCGCGGCGCAGGAGGGACGACACGCTGCGGTTCGCATAAAGCGACGTCCGGAAAAAGCGGCTGTTGGCGCAACTGAACTCATCATCGAGATTCCCCAGCAGACGCAGCGAGAGAATAGGCCGCCGGGTGCGTCGAGCCTCTGCTTTGGCGGCTTCGAGGTCGGTGAACCAGTAGAGGCCGGAGGAGAAGGCATCGCGTTGCCGGGCCACGCCGTCCACGGCAGCGCGCAGTTTGGCGTTCTCCGGCGCTTCAAGACGGCTTTCATTTTGCCGCAGCGCGCTGATGCCGGCTCTTCCGGCATCGAACACCGCCTCCAGCGCTGGCGGACCGGCGGCGCGCAGTTTTGCTATGGCGTCAGAGTCGCCGGCGATGGCGGCAGCAGCAAGCGCTCGCAGAGGATCAGGTGCGGGCGAGGGAGAGGCGTGCAGCAGCGGTGAAGCGGCGAACAGGACACTGAGAATGGGGATGGGCAGGTTCATGCCGCCATTTAATCAGTCCCGTGACGGGGCGTCAATCACTGTGCCACGTAATCCACGACGAGCACCTTATCCAGCACCGGGCCGAGCATGGCACCGAACTCCTTGTGGGCGGGTTCGTGGAGATAGCCTTTTTCCAGAGCTTCTTTGCTCGCGAAAGTGAGCGTCCAGATGTGGGTGAATCCCTGGCTGTGATTTTCCGGGCTCACGTTGGTGCCCCATTCGAGTGACTGCACGGCGGGCAGTTTTGTCTTCAATGCTTTGAATGCCTCAACGATGGCGGTCACCTTGTCCGCCGGAGCGTCGTCTTTGAATTTGAACATGACGAC
>JANOZA010000639.1:0-9853 GCA_031429155.1 Verrucomicrobiota bacterium
TTCGATGGGGATGCGGTTCGCCGGATCGGAGGTGAGGCAGACGCGGTAGTTGTATGCCTGAATCTTCCTGTCGCCCTGCCCGTTCGTAAGGCCGTCGCTCTTGTTAATGTGCGGCAGCAGCCCGCTGCTCGGGTCGCCAGCCTTCACATACGGGTCCACCTCCTTCACAAAATGATCCTTGTCCTTCTGTCCGTAATGAACGCGCGGGTTGGTGTCGCCGCGCCGCACGCCGTTCATGTCCTCGCCGTATTGGCTCTCCGGCTCGCGACCGACGGTGAAAGTGACACCCGCCGCCGCCATCAAATCGCCGACGTAAGTCGCATCAATGAACATTTTCCCCTGGTAGGTTTTACCACTGAGCGTCGTGATGGCGGTGATGCGCTTGCCGTCCATCGTCACGCCTTTGCCCGGAGTGCGATCGAGCTTCTCGTTGTAAATCACCGTGACGCCGGCCGCTGAGATCATTTGCTCGAACACCTTCTTCCCCACATGCGGCTCGAAACTCCGGACAAAAGTTGTGCCGTATGATTTCGCCACGCCATCGTAGAACTCGGAAGCGATCCCTCCGAACGTGTTCCGATAGCCAAGAAAATCCGTCGCTCCGAGTCCGCTCGCACTCATGCCGCCTGGGAAGCCGGTGGGATTCACCCAGATGACCGAACGCCCCTCGCGCTCGGCAGAAATCGCCGCGACGACAGCGCCGGAGGAGTCGCCATACACCACGACATCGTGCAACGTCGCGGCCCAAAGCGGCTGTGAGAGAGCGATAAGTCCGAAGGCGGCGGCGGCGATGAATGATAAATGCGGTTTCATGGTAATGAATTCCGGGATGTTGCTAGTCAGGTAGTTCAGAGTTTAACAGCGCGAAGTCCCGCAGCGTCCTTCGGCTTTGCTTCCAGACCGGCGAGTGTCTGCGCGTCCGGTTTTTCACGGCCTATTTTGACCGTGTGTTTGCCAGTGGAATAGACACGCGGCTGAAAGCGGTCGCCCTGCGCGCGGACGGTGTAAAGGATGTCGCTCGTCGCTTCCTCAATGACTTGCACGACGGGATTCAATGCACCTTCAAACACCAGCTCCGGCAGCCAGCCCGCGATCTTGCGTCCGTCGTTCGCATCCATCGCGACGGTGATGGGCCAGCCGGGGAACTGCGTTTTGTCGCCCTGCTTGGCGTCGGCGAATCGCGGCCAGCACTCGAAGGTGATTTTGCGCGTCCTTTTATCAAAGCGGATGAGGCCGTAGCCGTCGGCGCGTTTGCGCTCGTCCTGGATGTCCTCGGGGTTTGCGTAGGCCAGCATGGTGATGGGGTTGCCGAGGCCGTCTTTGAAATCGCCGGTCCACGGCAGCGGGCTGTTTTGCACGGGATTCGGGCCGGGCTTTTCGTCGAGCGGATGCCACCAGCGTCCGTAAATCGTGTTCACGAGCGCGGGGCTGGTGAAGCTGTATGGGCCGTCGCCGAACTTCTCGATGCCGTGTTTCACGACGACGGCGAGATGCTGGTCGCCGCAGAGGTGCGGTGCCCACGCGCGGCGGATTTCGACGAGCGCACGATTGCGACCGGCTTGCGGCCAGCCGTTGCAGTCGAGGTCGGCGAGCAGGCGGGCGTCGCGCTTGCCGTGCATGTGGACGGCTCCGCAGAAGGCGGTGGCGGAAAGCACGCACTTCATCTCCGCGCCGCCGCTGTAGTCCTGCGACCACTCGCGGAGGAATTTTTCCTGCCGTTCGCCGAGCAATTGCAGCCCCGGCAAATCAATGCTCTTCGGGTCATACGCGGGGTCGTTGATGTGGTCGGGGCGCGGCCCCATCTTCGGCATTTTGCCAGCGGGACCGCTCTTAAATTTGCGGTCTTCCAAAATGGCGAAGTCCACGCCAGCGACGACCATTCGGGTAAAATACACGCTCACATCGCGGCCCACGGGCGCAGGGTCCGGCGAGTCCGGCAGATGCCACGATTGCTGACGCTGCACTTGATTCACATAGGCCACGGGATAGCGAAACCCGCCGTCCGCATCGCCCTCGATGCTCGATTGCTTGCCGCTCTCGCCCCAGAGATTCCCGTGGCCCACATCGTGGTCATCGGGGATGCAAACCGTCGGTCGGTCGCGGATGATGTCGCGGAATTGCAGCCCAAATTCAATCCACCCCGCCGTGTGCTCCGTGTGCCGATACGTCTGGTCGCCGCCGAAGAAAAGCACGTCCGGGTCTTGGGCGCGGAGGTTCGCGATAATCTCCGTGCGCGGGCCGATGGTGCGGCTGGAATTGCAGCTCATATTGGCGATAACGATGACCTCTTTCTCCACCGGGTCGCGCCGGATGAGCCCTGCAAACATCGCCTTCTCCCCGTGTCGCACGCGGTAGGGCACATCCTTTGAGCCGTCCCATTTCTCCTCGCGAAAATGCGCGTCCCATCCCGGATAAAGCACCTCCGCTTTTGCAATCTCGACCCACGCCCCATCGCGCTGAACCTCCAGCCGCGCCACCCGCGCCACCCGCGCCTCGCCGGGCTTCAGCGGGAAAAGCTGCGCGCTCATTTTCAGCACGCCGCCTTGCTGCGTGTAGTAGGCGAAGCACACGACTTCATCGCGCGGCACGTCCATCGTCGGCGCTGGCGGCGGGCCACCTTTGCCTTTGGGTTTCTGCGCCGTCCACCACTCACCCGTGGTGAGCGATTCGAGCTTCGGAAACTCCGCGCCAAACGGCTGCGCGGTTTCCTGTGCGAGCGAGGTGCCGGGCCTGATGGCAAGTGCGCCGACTCCAGCGACGGTGAGTTTGATGGCGGTGCGGCGGTTGATGGGTCTCATGTCAGAAAATTTTGCGGTTTCATGTCAGCGACGGGCGGCGAGCTGGCGCTTCAGGTCGGCGAGCGCGGATGCGTTCGCGGGGTTGGCGGCGACGTTCTGCCATTCGCCGGGGTCGTTGTCGTGGTCGTAGAGTTCGGCGTTGCCGTCGCTCCACTCGATGTAACGCCAGCGGTCCGTGCGCAGGCTGAAGCCGGTCATGCTGCCGCCGCGGGTGATGTGCGTGAGCGCGGAGTCGTGGAGCTTTTTCGTCGGGTCGGCGAGGAGCGGCTGGAGGCTTTTTCCCTTCACGCTCGCGGGCGCGGGCAGGCCGCAGAGTTCGGCAACGGTGGAGTAAATATCGAGGAACTCGACGAGGCTGCGGCACACGGCGGGTTTCACGCCGGGCGCGACGACCAAGAACGGTGCGCGGCAGGAACGCTCGAAGAGCGTGTTCTTGTTCCACCAGCCGCGCTCGCCGAGGTGATAACCGTGGTCGCCGACGAAGATGATCACGGTCTTGTCCCACAGCTTGAGGCGGTCCATCGCATCCATGAGCCGGCCCACTTGCGCGTCGGTTTGCGTCACGCCCGCGTAGTAGTGCGTGAGGAAATCCATCCGGTCGCGGTCGTCGAACTGCTGGAACGCCTCCGCCGTCGCGCCGCCTGCGAGCGACTGCTTGAACAGCGGCGTGGCGTCGGCGGGATCGCGGTGCAGGCGCAGTGAGCCGGCGGGAAACTGCGCGACGTATTTTTTCGCCACCACGAACGGGTCGTGCGGACGATGAAAGCCCGCGCCGATGAACCACGGCTTGCCCTCGAGCCGCTCCATCGCGGCGATGGCCTGCGCTGCGGTCTGGCCGTCGGACTGGTCGTCGTCGCCGCCTTCGAGGTCGGCGACTTCCGCCCACTTGAGTTTTCCGCCGGTGAGATTGCGACGCGGGCCGGTGTTACCGAGCTTCGTCGGGCGGAACATTTTCGCGTCGTCCCACGACTTGCCGTTGTCGAGGAAGCGGTTCTCCGTGTCGCCTTCGACGAGGCCCGCGTGATAAATTTTCCCGAACGAAAGCGCCGTCGCGCCGTGCTGCCGGAAGAGCTGCGGCAGCGTGACGATGTCCGGCATTTTCTCGCGAAAGAAGGTCGCGTTGCCCGTGATGCCGTTGTGCTCCGGGCGCGTGCCGGTGAGCATCGAGGCGCGGCTGGGATTACACACGGGATACTGCACATACGCGCGGTCAAAGCGCACGCCGCGCGCAGCGAGGCGGTCGAGGTGCGGCGTCTTCGCCTGCGCGTCGCCGTAGCAACCCATCGCGGGCCGGAGGTCATCGGCCATGATGAGCAGGACGTTGTAGCGCGGCGCGTCGGCGGCGAGGGCGTGTAAGGCGAGGGCGTGTAAGGCGAGGGCGAGTAGTTTCATGGTGAATGCAGGACAGAATCAGCGGCGCACGACAATCAACCAATCCTCGGCGGCGTCAGCGGGAGGAAGTCCGAGGGCGGTGGACTTGCCGCCTTCGACTTGTGCTCCGGCGACGAGTTTTCCCCCGGTGCGGGGGTTGAACCACTTCACGGTGAACGTGCCTTTGGCCGCAGTGAGGTCGAGGTCGGTGGTGCCGCCGTTGGGGAGATAGACGAGGTAGAGTTCGCCGGGTTTTGCGAAGCAGTATTTGTCGTTGTTGTCCTTGGTGTTTCCGACGAGCGCGTTGGCGTTCGTCATTTCGGAAAATGGGATTTTTTCATCGCGGAAAAAGTTCAGCGCGATGCGGCAGAAGTCCCAGCTTTTGTCCCGGCTGCGGAAATCCTGCGCGACGAGATCGTTCTCCGGGAGCTGGTAGCCGAAGTAGTATTCCACGCCCGCGCCGCCAGCCATGAGGCTGCCCCAGAGCGTGAGCTTGCGGATGTCGTGCATCGTGTAGGGCTTGGAGGCGGTGTAGCCCTCGCCTGCCGAGCCGCGCGGGTTTTTCTCCATCGCGATGCCGTCGTGGCCTTTGTAGCCGGGGTCGGGCGGGACGCCGAGGCCGGCGGGGTTTTGCTCGTCGCTCGCGACGACCCACGGGCGGCCAGCGGCGGCGGATTCGCGCCGCCATTGCAGCGTGCGCTGGTGGGCTGCCTTCCATGAGTTTTGCAATGACACGCCGGTGAGCAGCGACTTGTCGCCGAGCAGCGGACGATACACTTTTTCCTGCTCCGGTGGGAAGGTGTGGAGGACGATGTGATGCTGATAAGGATCGGTGTCGTGGAGATACTTCACCATGTCCTGCACCTCTTCAGTGCTCTGCGTGTTTTCCTCACCGATGTTCCAGTTCAGTGCGAGAGCGTGGCCGAAGCGGGCGATGAGTTCGCGGCAATACAGCTTGCGCTCGGGGCCGAGTTTGCCGCCATCGAGCGCTTCGGTCAGCTTGCCATCCTTGCGGCCCATGCCGAGGCGTTCGTCGTCCGATTCATTCTCTTGAAGCTTGAAGTGAAGATAAAGGCCGAGCTTCGTCGCATGATCGAACACCACGCCCCATTGATCGAGCTTGGAGCAGTCGTAGTTGAGCTTGTCATCGCGCTCGACGAACGGCCAGACGTTGTCGCCATCACCGGCGGCGTTGTAGGTGAGGAACGAGAACGCGTTCACGCCCCTGGCAGAGAGGTAGTTCAGCGCGCCGATCAGGTTTTTGCCATTGCCATCTTTCCATGTGGGATCGCCCGATTTCCAATCGCCAGCATGAGGCTTCCATGTCTTGAGCGGCACTTTTTCGGCTTTGCCCGCGCTGGTGTTATCGAAGTCGGTGAAGGCCAGCAGGGTCTCCGGCGAGTCGGGACCAGCCTTGAGGAAATACTCCTTCGTGCCGGCGAACTGGAGGTAATGCCTGCCGACGTATTGCAGACGGCCCTTCGCGCGGAAATCACGTCCCGCTTTGTCAGTCGCTCCGACATTGAAGTTACCACTTACGCCATCAAACGGCTTCAGCGCTTCACCCTTTCCACCGAGCGCGGCCTCCTTGCCCTTCGTGAATGAGACGACGTAGTTCCACTGTCCGGTTTTATCCGGCGAAAGATGCGCACGCCATTTCGTGCCGGACTCGGCCGAGGAATTTGCCGCATCGCCGTCCGCTGCGAAGTATCCCGGCACAGTGTATTTCGGCGCACCGCTCTCGTGGCTAAAAGTGACAGTGAACGCCACGTCCGTGCTCGGATTCGGCTCGTTGTCCCGCTCGTGAGCGAAAGGACCATCCAGCGTGAGCGTGACCTTGTGCCATTGCTTGAGTTCGCCGGTGATGGCGACTTCGGCGTTGCCGTTGGGCTCGCGCTTGGCGATTTTAGACTGAGCGTTCGCTGCCTGGGCATGAGCCCAAACGAACACGACGCACGTGAGCATGATTTTCATTTTCATTTTCGGAATCCTTTCTCGCTGCCGGCACGTTTGCCGTCGTCCTTGAGGGTGCCCGGCTTCCAGCTTTGGGCGATGTTGACATCGGCGGCCACCATTTCGGTCAACGCGGTGATGTCCACGTAGCCCACGCGGTTGTAGAGGGCGGGGACATAGTGGGCGTCGCGGATGGCGGCATATTTTTTCCAGTGAGTCAGAGCGTCGCCGAGGTGGCGCAGTGCAGCGTCGTGCTCGGACTTGTCGCCGTTCGCGTCAAACTGGGCGAGCGCGCAGGCTCCGCGAATCTTCGACGCGTAGTAGCGGCCCAGCAAAGCCAGCGCCTCGCAGTCGTTCACGGTCTTCTGGAGTTCCGAGTCCTGCTTCGCAGCTTCGCTAAGCGCATTGAGTGAGCTGAAAGTCTCCGCCGCAGATTTCTCCAGGGCGTCGGCGATTTCGAGCGGCGTGGTTTGCTCCATCGGTTGGCGGGCGGCGAGGCGCGAGCGCCAGTCGCGAATGCACAACACGTTCGCGCCCGGCATGGAGCTGCCTTCCATGAAATGTCGCACGGTGTAGAAGCCCTGGCCTTTGCTCCTTCGATGACTCCAGCACGCTTCGGGATACCACTTGAGATCAATGTCGCCCCAAAAGAACCGCGTGATGAGCGGCATCACTTGCCCCGCGCCTTGCAGCGCTCGGAAGAGCTGCGGCGCCGGCGCCTTCGGATGCCGCGCGGCGAGCAGTCGCTCGAAATGTGAATCCGGCAGCGCAGGCTCGTAGGCCAGCCGCCCGACGAGCGCGAAGGAATACCACTGCTTCTCCATCACCAGCGGGCGCGGGCCGGGCGCCGGATTGCGTTCGAGAAAATCGCGGCCCCACACGTAGCCGTCCGGTCCCATGTAGAAGCCTGCGATTTTGTCCGCCGGCGGGATGTTCACGATGTAGTCGCGGATGTAAGCGGGGTCGCCGAAACGGAAGGTGTAGATGTCATCGTTCCGCACCGTGAGCCACGTCTTCCGGCCCGGTGCCATGTTCTCCAGCAGCGGCTGGATGAACGGCGGCTTCGTGATCGAATACATGTGCGCCACCGAATACTTGAAGCTGAAGTCGAACCGCCCCGGATAGTCTTTGAACGCATCCAAAATGTCGCTCTGCGCCGTCCAGTGAAAGCGATGGATCATGCCGAACTCGCGCTTCGGTTCGTGCTTCAAGGCATCGCGCACACCTTCGCCGTAGGTGTCCCACAGCCAGCGTTCCTTTTCCTTGGAATCCATCTTCTCCGGCATCCCCTCGCCCGCCGTGATGCCCATGCCGGCGAGCAGCGGATACGTTTTCACCATCTCCCTCACACTCGCGCGGAAATACTTTTTCGTGATGTCGTTGCCGAGGTCGTTCGTGATGCCGTGCTTTCCCTCAGCGCCGAACGTGAACACATTCCATGTGAAAAAATAAACGCGGATTCCCCGGTCAGCAGCCTGCTGCATCACCCAGCGCCAGAACTCGATTTTTTCGTCAATGCTGATGCGCTTCACCACCTCGTGATCGGCAAGCATGGCGGGGCGGACCATGTCGTTGCCCGCAAAGCTGAACGTGTCATCGAGTTTCGCCCGCGTGCGCCAGACATCATCCAGCGCGACCTCGGGAAACTCCGGCACCTTCACCAGCGAGGGGAACGGATGCAGCGACCAAAGCGAGAGCACGTTGTAGCGGTGACGCGCCATCGCATCGAGGAACGCAGTCCAGAACTCGCGCTCCCACATCTCGGGGATATTCGCCTGCGCGGCATCGGAGCAGTCCGTGTAGCTCGGTGTCCGCAGATCCAGCGGGATGTTAAATTTGATGCCGCGCTGCGCGATGTGCGGCTTGTGGGCAGAGTCCTTCAGCGAATCAAACGTGCCCGTGCGAATCGCCTCGGCGACATCCAGCCCGCCATACATCACACCCGCGGCATCGGCCCCGCGCACCGTGATGATGCGGCGTCCGCCCTCGTTCTGCACACCGATGCTGTAGCTCTGCGCCACAGCACCTTCTGCTTTTTCAACGGTGAGCGCGACGCGAATCGCATTGGCGTTATCTCCCAAAGCCATCCCGTGCGCCTCGGCCTGACGACGAAGCTCCTCAGCAGCAAACTTCCCGGGTCCGCCAGCAGCGGCATCGCCTGTCAGTTGTAGGATTCCAGCCGTCGCAGAGGCTGGAACTGCGTCCGCTTTCTTCTTCGTTGGCCGGTTTGATTTGGTGCCCGGTGCCGGCGGTGTCCACTCGGCGGGTGCTGGATTTGCGACGGTCAGCGGCGTGGTGTCTGCATGGGCGACCATTTCTATTTGCAGCAACCCGGTCAGCTCCGCGACCTTCGCTTTGTGCTCCGGTTTGTCGGCTAGATTGTTCAACTCGCGCGGGTCGGCGCTGAGATCGAAAAGCTGGGTGCAGTCCACGAGCGGGTAGCGGATGAGCTTCCAGCGGTCGTCGCGGATGGCGCGCTGGCAGTGGCGATACGCGGTGTAGAGCACGTCGCGGATTTTCTTTTCTTTGCCGCTCAGAATAGGAGCGAGGCTCTTGCCCTCCACACCATCGGGAGTTTTTGCGCCTGCGATTTCAGCGAGGGTTGGGAACAAATCCATGAGGTAAACAAACGCCTCGCTCTTACCCTTGGTGATGCCGGGGCCTGCAACGACGAGCGGCACGTGCATGCCACCGAATTCGTAAAGGTTTTGTTTTCCAAACAAGCCGTGCTCGCCCATCGAGAGGCCGTTGTCGCCGCTGAAGACGATGATGGTGTTGTCCCACTGACCGCTGGCTTTTAGTTCGGCAAAGATGCGCCCGATGTGATGGTCGAGTCCGGTGACGCAGGCGTAGAAGTCGGCGAGTTGCTGCTTCGTATCCTCCGGCGTGCGTGGCCAGGGAGCGAGCGCTTCATCCCGCACGGTCATCTCGCCATTGTCGAAGGGATGCTGCGGCAGGAAGGCGGGCGAGAGCGGGATTTTCGCAGGGTCATAACGCTTGTGAAACTGGGGCTCGGCAGAGCGCGGGTCGTGTGGGACGGGCGGTGCGATGTAGATGTAGAAGGGCTTCGTCTCGTTCGAGACCGTGCGCGATTTGAGGAACTCGATGGTGCCGTCGGCGAGGCGGCGACTGCAACCCGCGCGCTCACCGCCTTTGCCTTCGTCACGGATGCTGGTTTGAAACTCAGCGAGTCCTGCCGGGAACCCATTGCCAGCCTTCCCCATGTGCCAGGTCTGATAGCCTGCGGCCTGGATGACTCGCGGCAAAAACGTGGTCGGATCCTTGGCATTGGGCGCTGCTGCGGGAGCCCCAGGAATGCGCTGCCACGAGCGGCCCGTGAGCATCATCGTGCGACTCGGCGTGCAGACCGCGCCGATCATGGAACCCATCGTGTAGCATCGCGTGAACGTCATCCCGCGCTCAACGAGCGAATCGAGACTCGGCGTGACGAGCAACGGATTGCCCAGCGCACGCAAACCGTCGGCGCGATGGTCGTCGGCGTGGATGTGCAGGATGTTGGGCTTGCTCGATGGCTTGGGTGCGTCGGCGGCGTGCAGCGCAATGAGTGGCGCGAGCAGCAATGCTGCGAAGAGTGTTCGTATGTGTTTCATTGTGTGTTACTAGGCTGCTGTTGCAAGTCGGCGAGATGTTTGGCCATCAGCGCCGCCTGTTCTGGATGCTCGCGGATGAGGTTGCGCGACTGGGAGCGCTCGGCTTCGAGGTCGTAGAGT
>JANOZA010000640.1:0-2282 GCA_031429155.1 Verrucomicrobiota bacterium
CCGGTGTTCGACAAGCTGGAGGCGGAACTGGCCAAGGCGATGTTGAGTCTGCCGGCGACGAAGGCTTTTGAAATCGGGAGCGGGTTCGCGGGCACGCTGCTGACGGGACTGGAGCACAATGATCCGTTCCGCATGAAGGACGGTCGTGTGGTGACGACGAAGAATGATTCCGGCGGCGTGCAGGGCGGGATTTCCAATGGCGAGGACATTGTCTTCCGCGTGGCATTCAAGCCGACGGCCACTGTGATGCGCGAGCAGGACACGGTGAGCAGCGCGCACGAGGACACGACGCTGACGGGCCGCGGACGGCACGATGCCTGTGTGCTCCCTCGTGCAGTGCCGATAGTCGAGGCGATGGCGATTCTCGTGCTGACGGATCACCTGTTGCGGCAACGGGCGCAGTGCGGGTAGGGATCCAACTGGGTACAATAAAGGCTCAGCGAGATACGGCTCCTGCTGCTCATTTCGAGGGTGAGGGCGGGGGAGCGGCGTCCGGTTTTTCCGGGAAGGCGTCAGGAATTTCATAACCTGCCCAGTTCCGCGCATTCCAGACCGCGGCCGCGGCCTTGCTTTCCTTATCGAAGTCGAGCGAGGCCTTCCACAAAGTCCTTTCTTCTGCGGCTGCAGCTTTCATTTGCTCAGTGAGCTTGGCGCTTCGCACAGGGCCTTTCCGATATTCGGCCATTTTGATCTCGAGAAGCTTCAACTTGTTTATGATGTCCTTGCCTCTGGCATCGACCCGGGCCCAAAAGTCCCCGTGAGCGGCGAGCCCGGCAGCGGAAAGAGACGGCGGCGGGGTGCGAACCGGTATTATGGGGCGTTCCACGCTTCGTTTGCCATAGCCCGCCCATTTTTCCTCCTCCCATTGCTTGCGTTCACTGGCAAACGTCTCGGCGTATCCCTGCACCATTCCTTCGGCCCGGGCGAGGTTCATTTTGAGTTCGTCTATCGTGCTCTGCAGCGCAACTTTCTCCTCTGGCGACGCTGTGGCCAGGCGGCTGTTCGCCTCAGTGAGGTTCTCTTTACCACCCCGGATGGCACCCTCCGCCATTATGCTGATCATGCGAAGCTTTTCCGCAGTGTCGGCGTCAAACTTCGCCCGTGCGGCGATAATGTGAGTAGGCTCCGGAGGCAGGAGGCGGATTGAATTGGGAGCGTCGGGCGCTGATTGTGCAGATGGGTCCGGCTTCTTTTCGCAAGCCACTATGATAAGTGCCGCTGCTGTAGTGAGGACCAGTTTGTTGAGAGGGTCCAAAAGGCGGTGAGTGGCGTGCTCTGTTTTTGGTGTTTTCAAAATCTGCGGGCGAATGGGAATGCTGCTCCCCCGGTCGGCTGTTGGCGGTCGGTCTTTACTTGAGTTTTCTCCCTCTATCGCCGCGATTGCATCGCCTTCAACTGAAGGCGGTAGATGGATTGCAGGCGGGCGAGTTCCGGATGGATGCCGTCCTGCGGCGCGGGCAGCGGGGCTCCGAGGCTGAGGCGCGCGATTTCAGCGGTGAACTGCGGGCGGTCGGTCTCCGGGACATGGCTTCGGGCCGCGGTGAGGGCGCCGAGATAGCGGGATTCCAGATCCGTGAGGGGATGTGAAGGGGCGGGCGGGGCTTCGTCAGGAGGCGTTTCTACGACTGCGGGGGGCGGCTCGGGGATCTCAGGGAGCGGGAGATCGAAGTAAATGTCGCGCGCGGCATCCGGCGGGCCGGGGGGAATGACTTCGGGCTCCGCGACGACCGACGTCGTCGTCGGCGGCGGCGCGGGAGTGTCGTGAGGGCGGAATTTGATCCACGCGGCGATGCCTGCGGTGACCACGGCGGTGCCGATGAGCCCGCGCACGGTCCACTGCTGCCAGCCGGCGACGGGTTCCTCATACTCCAGCTCGACTCTGCGCCGCGGCACGGGGAAGGAGCGGGGCACGGGCTGGAGTTCCTCCGGCGTTGCGGGGTCTTCGGGGATGGGTCTGGAGTTGTAAGAGGACATGCGGGGGATTCCCGCCCCGATCATTCATCCGCGCGCGGCATCGGCAAGCCCTACCTGCCAGCGGCGCGGCCCTTGACCCTGCGGCGGCCCTGCGCCACGGCAGGCGCTCCTTTCCTCACCCTACCATGCGCATCCAAGCCTTCCGCGGTCTCACCCCTCGCCCTGATCTCGCCTCTCAAGTCGCCGCCGTTCCCTACGATGTCGTGGACACGGCGGAAGCCCGCGCGCTCGCTGCGGACCGGCCGTATGATCTCCTCCACGTGGACCGCGCGGAGATTGATCTGCCGCCGGACACGGATCCATATTCC
>JANOZA010000641.1:0-14283 GCA_031429155.1 Verrucomicrobiota bacterium
ATGAGCTTGTTGATGGTCTCGATCATGTGGACCGGAATACGAATGGTCCGCGCCTGGTCTGCGATGCTCCGGGTGATGGCCTGCCGGATCCACCAGGTCGCGTAGGTGGAGAATTTGTAGCCGCGCTGGTACTCGAATTTATCCACCGCCTTCATCAGACCCATATTACCCTCCTGGATGAGATCGAGGAACGGCATGCCCCGGTTGGTGTACTTTTTGGCTATGGAAATGACGAGCCGGAGATTCGCTTCGACCATTTCCTTTTTGGCCGTGTGCGCCTCGCGAATGTGGCGGCGCAGTTCACTGAAGGATGCCTGGAAGTCCTCCACGCTGTGCCACGCCAACTTTTCCAGATCTTCGATGCGCTGCTTCAGTTCAGCGCTTCGCGGATGCACTTTTATCTGTTGCCCGGCATCAGCGAATTCCACGGTGAAGCGGTCCGCCATTTCGGTGAATTCCTCGAGAGTCTTCTGTTTGAAGAAGTACTTCGCATATGTTTTTTGCAGGGACTCGACTTGTTTCTCGAACTCTGACTGGAGGTCCGCGCGCCGCCCCGGCTGTTTCGCCTCACGCATCTTGACCCAGGCCGCCTGTGCTGCCTTGCGGTGTTCCCGCACGGAGGCATTCAGCCGGCTGAGACCTTTTACGTATCGTCCGCGGCTTTCGAACTTTTTTTCCACCACGACGCGATCACAGCGCTCCCGGCCTTCCATCAAACGCAGTGACATGTCCAGATAGGCGTCTGCCATAAAACCAAAGGAACTCATGAGTTGAGAGATGGCCTGCTCCGCTTTTTCAATGCGGATGGAAATCACCACTTCCTGGTCTCGCGTCAACAATGGTATCTGCCCCATTTGCTTCAAATACTGACGCACCGGGTCATCAAGGGAATCAGGCCGATCTTCAGTCTTTTCCTCCACCTCCTTTGCTGGAGAGGACACCTGAGAGTGGATTTTGACCCGGTCCACCTCTGAAGAGTCAATGATATCAATCTCAAGGTTGCGCAGTCGAAGGATGATCTCCTCCACGAGGTCCGGAGAGATGATGTCGCAAGGGAGCACCTCATTCAGGTCATCGTAGGTGACATAGCCTTGCTCCTTGGCCAGTCGGATGAGTTCGCGGATTTTTGACTGAACCTCCGGAGAATCAATCGTGGCGTCCGGTGGCATAGCTCCCAATAGAGGAGCATTCTTCGAGTGTTTGCGCGGACGACCGCGGCCTCGCTTCACGGCAGGAGGCGCATCGTTGGCAGGGACGGAGGGAAGGTCGGAAGCGGGGGGCGCTGCCATTTTCTCGGGGGGGGATTTTTTACCTGGCCGGGAGGGAGGGACGGCCTTGGGGGGAGGGGACTTTGGCGCAGGCTTTTTCTTATTCAACTGCGGCGCTGACTTCTTTGGATTTTTCAACGACTTGACGGGCTTCTTGACTGCCGGTTTCAGAGTTTTCCTGCCGTCACGCGGAGGCGCGGCGGATGGACGCGTGGGCTTCTTGCGCTGGGCCATGATGGTTGCTTCTGGTTGGAATGGAGACAGCGGCGGGATTGCCTAACTAATGCTGCAACTATCCCGCAGCCTCCATTCAGGTCAACCTCTTCCTTCGGGCCTGGTTGGACTCATTTCAGCCGAAAGTGGGGCTGTGGCGTTCGGGTCTTCCGGAAATCCCACGGAAAACCGGAAAACTCTTTGTCGCCCGGGGATGGGATGCTACTGTGGCGCGCATTCCGGCCTCCCAACTCATCCGATTCAACACGACTGTGCTTAGTCACGACCAAGAAGATACTGATCCATCATCCCCGGCATCTGCGGTGTTGCCGGCCCTTACGGCAGGCCTGCCGGTGCAACTGATGCGGACTTTGATCGTGGACCCCAATCCCGTCTCCGCCACCGCCCTGCTTTCGCTGGTGGCCGGTCGAGGGCACGATTCAGGCCACTGCGCTTCGTTCGCGGAGGCCGAGGAGATCTTGAAGAGCGGTTTGCCTGATTGCCTGCTGATCCGGCTCAATCACGCTACCGCCCCCGATGTCGCAGACCTTCTGCGCGTCGCCCGTCAGCGGGTCGGGCAATGCCACATTGTCGCGGTGACCGACGGCGATGAGCCCCCGGCCCGGGTGGAAGCCTGGGTAAAGCGTGGTTTCGACGACTTTATCGCCGATCCTTCCAGGGGCGGGGAAGCCGTCTCCTCCGCCCGCCTTGCCATCGCCGAGCACGGCCTCATGCGCCGTCGGGACCGGGAACGGGCCGACTTGGACGCGGTGCGTCACTCGCGGCGGTATGAGGAAATTTTTCACCGCTCGCCGGATGCCACGCTCGTCGTGTCCGCGCGCGATGGACTTATAATAGAGGCGAATGCGGCGGCGGAGCCGGTCCTCGGATTTGCCAGGACGGATATGCAGCAGCGCTACCTCTCGCTGGTGCTGCCCGACCTCTTTGACCGCGATGACTACGATCCCCGCGTGCTCGGTGTCTCGGACACGATGCAGATTTCGGATGTTCGCCACCGTCGGCCCGATGTCACTCATTGCTGGCTGGACGTACTCATCACGCGCATCCCCTGGACTCCCGGTCAGGCGCTTCTCCTGAAGTTCCACGACGTCACGCTGCTGAAGGGCCGCGAAAACCGCCGGCTTCACGAGGCCCGCATGGACACCGCCAGCCGCATCATGGCCGGAGCCGCCCGCGAACTCGGCGATGCGCTTACTTCCCTCCGCGGGCATCTCGAACTCCTCACCAGCCAGCCATCGGCCCGGCAGGAAACACGGGACCTCCTGCTCAGTGCCACTCAGTCATGTGATGCTGCTGAGAATCTCGGTCGCCGTCTCACACGTCTCGCCCGCGCTCCGCAGGGGCGCGACCTGCGCAAGCGTCCGCTTCATTTGCGCCAGGTGCTGGAAAAATCCGTCCATTTCGCGCTGCTCAATTCGCAAAGCCGCCCAGTCCTGCACTTGGCCGAAGACCTCTGGCCGGTGGAAGCGGACGAGGCCGCCATGGAAGAGGTCTTCCGCCGTATTTCCGAAAATGCGGGCGAGGCCATGACATCTGGCGGCACCGTTTTCGTGGACGCGATCAATGTTTACGAAGGAGGCCCGGACTCTGGCGTGCCATCAGGCATCAGGCTCCGTTTTCGTGACCAGGGCCACGGCATTGCCCCCGAACATCTCGGACGGGTATTCGACCCCTGGTTCACCACCCGGCAGGGCAGGGAAGGAATGGGGCTCGCGCTCGCCGCCGCCACGGTCAGAGCGCACGGCGGCCACATGGAATTAGAATCCACCACCGGCCAGGGCTGCACCGTCAGCATCTGGCTGCCGGTGAACCCAGGTCTCGTCAGCAGCAACGCTCCCCGCATCGCCGCTTTGCCCGACACTTCCGGCCTGCCTCCCGTTCCATCGCGTCCGCATGATCGCCGTCACCGGGTTCTTTTCATGGATGACGAAGCGCCCATCCGCGACGTGGTCAAAAAGATACTCACTGCGCACGGTTACGACATTCACTGCACTGCCGATGGTCAGGAAGCCATAGACTCCTGGCGCCGCGCGCGCGACTTCGGCAGCCCGTTCGACCTCATCCTCGTGGATCTCGACGTCCGTGGAGGGATGGGCGGCCAGGAAGCTGTCGCCCGTCTTAAGGGTGAGTTTCCCGGCATCAAAGCCCTGCTCACCACCGGCTACGTGGACGATGTCCTCATGGACACCTATCGCGACCACGGATTCCTCGGTGTGATCCCCAAACCCTTCCACCTCGACCGTCTCGTCCAGGCCATTGGAAGGATTCTGGGAGTGAAGAGCCGGGAGTAAGGCGCGACGCGCTCATCCCAATCCCCCGTTTGCATTCCCGCCTGCGTGCCTTCCATGAGCGCCGTGAATTACCAGGTTTTTGCCCGCAAGTACCGCCCGAAAACGTTCGATGACGTCCTTGGGCAGGATCACGTCGTCCGCACGTTGAAGAACGCCGTCGCGCAGAACCGGCTGGCTCATGCCTATCTTTTTGTCGGGCCGCGCGGAACGGGGAAGACGAGCACCAGCCGCATCTTCGCCAAGGCGCTGAATTGCACAGGCGGGCCGAAGGTGGATTTCGATCCTGACGAGGACATCTGCGTGGAAATCGCCGAGGGTCGCAGTTTGGATGTGACGGAGATAGACGGCGCTTCCAACAACAGCGTGGACGACATCCGCGCGCTCCGGGAGACCGTGAACTACGCCCCGGCCCGCGGGCAGTTCCGCATCTACTACATTGATGAGGTCCACATGCTGAGTAACAGCGCGTTCAACGCCCTGCTCAAGACCCTGGAAGAACCGCCGCCGCATGTGAAGTTCATCTTCGCCACCACCGAGGCCCACAAGATTCTCCCGACAATCCTGAGCCGCTGCCAGCGCTTCGATCTCCGCCGGATTCCCGCCCCGATCATCGCGCAGCACCTCATGCACATCGCGAAGGAGGAAGGTATCATCCTCGACACGCTCGCGGCGCACAGCATCGCCGTGGGTTCCGACGGCGGGATGCGCGATGCCCAATCCATGCTTGATCAGCTCGTGGCCTTTTGCGGCAACCACATCCGCGAGCAGGACGTGCTGGATATTTTCGGATTCACCAGTCACCACACGGTGTCGGGAATCTGCGGCGCGATTCTCAATGGCCAGACCGCGGATGCCCTGAGCCGGCTGTATCTACAGGCGGAGACGGGTAAGGACCTCTCGCGGCTGCTCGCTGACCTGATTTTCCACTTCCGCAATGTTCTGGTGCATAAAGTGGACCCGGAAATCGCCGCCCGCGACCTCCCGCCGGAAATCGCGGACGATTTGGCGGCCCAGGCGGCGCTCGTGAACAACGAGAAGCTGATGAACATCATTGACCAGTTCGCCGAGGTCGAGGGCGGCATGAAGTGGGCGCTGAACAAGCGGCTCTATTTTGAAATCGGCATCATCCGCGCCACCCAGGTGCTGGGCGAGGCCTCACTGAGCGATGTCATCATGCATCTCCGGGGGGCGCTGGACGGCACCGCTTTCACGCCTTCCCCGGCCACCACGCCGGTAGCCGCCGCCCCCGTGGCCCGGGATGAGCCCCGCATGTCCATGGCCGATGCCGTGCGCGCTGCGGTGAAGAGCCCTCCGCCCGCCGTAGCCGCCCCGGCTCCGGTGCCGGAGCCCGCGCCGGTCATTCTCCAGGAACCCGCCACACCTGTCGGCGGCCATCTAGAACCAGGGCCGGAACTTTGGGCCGCAGCGAGGGATGAGTTCAGTGCAAAATTCCCTCTGCAGGGCGGTTACGCCGCCGAAGCCACTTTTCTGCGCGCGGACGGGCGGCACTTCGTCATCGGCATCCCGGAGGAGCACCGCATGGCCGCCATGAATCTGGAGCGGCCCACTGCTAAAGCGAGTATCGAGACCATCCTCCTTTCGCTTTCCGGCCATAAACTTTCCCTAAAGGTGGAAGTCCGCCCCGACATTGCCCCGGCACCGGCTCCGGAAGTCAGCGCGCCGGTGGCGGAGCCCCTGCAGGTGGCGGAGAAGCCGTCCCCGAAGCAGGCCAAGGCCCTCGCCGAAGAGGATGCTGCCGCTGCTTCTGAGAAGCTGGCCGAGGAGTTCCGCAATGACCCGCTCATCCAGGAGGCGCTTTCCCTCTTTGATGCCAAAATAGCCAGCGTCGCCTGACGCTGCCGGCGGTTGGGACTCCTTTCGGCGGGGCGCTTTCGCCGCCCTTTGCGATTGGCACAATCGGCGGGCCGGGCCCGGTTAATTTGCCCGCGGACGCCATGAACCGGCGTTGGGGATCCATCTCGATTCTCTTTCAAGTGGTGTCCGCGGCGTGATGAATGCTCTGAATTCAGGCTTTTTGGCGGCCCCGGTGTCCGGGTGAGTGCGCCGGTTTGGCTCGAATGCTGGCCTGGTCCCCCAGGGATACTTAAAGTTTCCCAATTATTTAGTGGCACCTTTCGTTCCACCTATTATAGTAATCCCCATTTTGAGAAATCTTATGATAAAGCCACTCGTTGTACTCGGTTTGCTTGCCACAGGCCATTCGTTGATCGGCGGAACCATCAATTGGGGGAGTTCCTTTGGTTCTGTGAACCGCCAGAGCGATGGAATAGCGGCCGTGACGTCGGGTTTCACCATCCAGTTGGGCACGTTCACTGGAGGGTTTGCCCCTGATGGTGCCAACGTGGACCTGTGGGCCTCGAACTGGACCGTGTACGACGAACTGCTGCCGGGTGAGCACAACGCGGCGGTCGGATATTACACCAGTCAGAAGGAACTCCTGAACAACAACGTCTTCAGGCAAGGCGACCAGGCCTACGTCTGGATGTTTAACGCCCAGACGGCAGTGCCGGGATCGGAGTGGCTGCTCTACACGAATGATGCGACGGATGGCATCGCCACGGACGACTGGCTTTTCCCCGCGGCCCCTGGCAGCCAGCAGACGATGCCGCTCTCATGGCGCGTGAGCAATGCCACGCGGGCGCTGTTCGGCTGTATTGACCCCGATGGGGCCGGCGTTGGTCCGGAGCTGTGCGGTGATGGTCACGGGACGCCGCCCCCGGGGCCATTTAATGTGCAGACGCACACCTTCGTGCCGGAACCGGGTGCCGCGATGCTCGGCGGGTTGGCCCTCCTTGGCTTCGCTGCACGCCGCCGCCGGGGCCAGCGGCTCTGAACCCTCCTCACAACTTTTGCTTTTCTGCCAAACATGCACGCCTTCCTTCACTTTGGTTCCAGCCGCCCCGCCCTCACCGCCGCCCTTTTGCTCGCTGCTCCCCTTCCGCTCATGGCGGCGCAGATAGGCGGCAGGGTCTTCCTCGACGGTAATCGCAATGCCCTCCTCAACACCGGCGAGCCAGGCATGCCCATCATCACCATCACCCTGACATGGGCGGGGAATGACGGGAATTTCAACACCACGGGTGGAAATCAGACCTACACCCAGGTGACGGACGGGAATGGCAACTACAACTTCACCGGTCTCCCCGCAGGCAATTTCCGCGCTGACCTTGACGATGCCACGCTGCCCGTCGGCCTGGCCGTGGTGCCAGGTGTTGATCCGATTACGTTCATTGGCGTCACCGCTGCTCAGGTCATCAACACCGCGCATTACGCGCTCGTTTCCAATGGCCTCAACCTCACTCTCTGGACGGTCAATGAAGCTGACCCGGGCAGTAGTCTCCCGCGCTCCGGCTCCGGCAGTCCCCGCCTGTTCTGTTTTACGAACTACGCCGATCAGTCAGGCGCCCACCAGTTCATTGACTACGGTCGCCTCGTGTGGCGCGACACCAATGGCGTCATCCAGACCTTCTCCGGCGGCGATGAAACCAACGCCGAGTCCCTCGCCATTGATACCCGCAATGGCGACGCCTACATCGTGGTGAACCCGGCTGGCGGCGCCCTCACCGTTCCCGTTCTCTTCAAGGTCAATCTCTTCAGCCTCCGTCCCAATGCCGCCCAGGTGGAACTCATCCGCATCGGCGAAGTGCGCAACTCTGCCAGCGTCGCCGCCTCGGACATCGAAGGCATCGCCTTTGATGAACCCGCCAATCTCATCTACGCCGTCAATACCGAGGGCACGCAGGACACCGACCCCGAGCGCCTCCTCGAGATCAACCCGCAGACTGCCGTGTGGGCCACGCGCGGGTTCATTCAGGGAAATGTCAGCGGCACGAACTACGCCCTCACCTACACCGACGGCCTGGAGGTCGTCCCTACCATCAATCCCGCCGGCAAAGTCACCAGCGGCGTCTTCTACGGCTACGATCAGCAGGACGGTCACCTCTACCGCATCAACCCGGCCAACGGCACCATCACCGCGCTCGTCAATACCGTCACCGACCTCACCACGGACATCGAAACCATCGCATGGGACGAGCAAAACCTCCGCATGGTCTCGGTGGATAACGGCAAGTATGAAATCGCCACCATCCCGCTCGACGGCTCGGCACCCGTGCTCATGAGCACCTACGCACAGCAAGGGCTCGCCAACAGCGCGGCCACCAACGACCTCGAAGGCGCCGGCTTCTTCGTCCGCTCCGCCTATCCCCTCGCGGCCATCGGCAATCACGTCTGGAAAGATACCAATGGAAACGGCCAGTGGGACACCGGCGAACTGCCCGTCACCGGTGCCGCCGTGCAGCTCTTCTTCGACTCCAATGACGATGGCGACTTCCTCGATGCCGGCGAAAACCTCCCCTACCTCTCCACCACTACCGACGCCGCCGGCTTCTACGAATTCTCCGGCCTTCAGCCTGGCACCTTCCGCACCGGCCTTCCCGTTTCCAACTTTGCCAGCGGTCAGCCCCTCGCGGCCTTCCCCATCTCCAGTCAGATCACCAGCATCGCAGACGACCGCGTGGACACGGACGACAACGGCATCCAGTCCGCCCCCGGCCAGCCCGTCTTCAGCCCCGCCATTGATCTCACCGAAGGCGAAATAGACCGCACGGTGGACTTCGGCATGATCGCCTACGGCTCGCTCTCCGGCATGGTCCTGTCAGACGACGACAATGACAACGACGGCGACACCGGGATCCCCGGCGTCACCCTCACACTCGTGGACAGCGCGGGCAATCCCCTCGACGGCGACGCCATCACTCCCGGCGTCCAGCCCATCACCGCCACGACCGGCCCCGGCGGCGCCTACTCCTTCACCGGACTGATCCCCGGCACCTACGGCGTCCTCCAGTCCCAGCCCCCGGCGTACTTAAGCGTTAGCGACCGCGACGGCGGCAATCCCAACGAGATCCGCCCCGTCATCGTCCTCACCGGTTCCAATAACACTGGCAACGACTTCATCGAAGAACTCCCCGTCAGCCTCGGCAGCATGATTTTCGCCGACATCAACGCTAACGGCTACCTCGACGACGAGACCGGCGTTCCCTTCCCGGTGCTCGTCCAGCTCCTCTTTGATGCCAATAACGACGGCGACCTCAACGACCCCGGCGAAAGCACACCCGTGCAGACCACCATGACCGTCGGCGGCAGCTACAGCTTCACCGGCCTCCCCCCTGGCCGCTACCAGATCGTCATCCCCACGCCTCCCACCGGCTACACCCTGTCCTCCCCGAACACCGACACCGCCGATAACGGTGAGGACAACGACGACAACGGCACCCAGTCCGCCGCAGGCGCCGCCACCTTCGGCCCGCTCATCACCCTCCTCGCCGGCTCCGAGCCTGACAATCCCGTGGACGGCACCGGCACCGACACGGACAGCACCATGGACTTCGGCTTCACCCCCGTGAAGGCCAACAACTGGACCGCATGGCAAAACCTTAACCCCCTCGGCGGCCTGAATAACTCCAGCGACAACCCGGACGGCGACCTCAACGACAATCTCGTCGAATTCGCCTTCTGCTATGACCCCAAAAACGGCGTCCCCAGGAACCCCAACGGCGGCCGCGGCTTCTGCCTCATCCAAAACGTCACCGGCGGCTTCGACGTCGAAGTCATCCGCCCCACCGGCTTCACCGGCCTCACCTATTCTCTCCAATATACCGACGCCCTCAGCCACTCCACGGCATGGTTCACTAACGACGACGGTGCAGACATCGTCCCCGCCATCATCAGCATCGGCGGCGGCTTCCAAAAGGTCACCTGGCCTTCCGTGGACAGCCTCCCCCTCCTCACTGGCGGCCAGGGATTCTTCCGCATCCTCATCCAGGAAGTGAATCTCGAACTCACTGCCCACACAGAAGTCCAGGGATGGTACGACCACACCATCGCCATCCAATGCGAGACCTGCAGCAACCCCTTCCTTAGGAAGGAACTCTTCAGCGGCACCGCCGACAGCAACAGCCCCGCAGACGCCCTCGACCTAACGGGCTCCGCCACCGGCATCAACATCGCCGCCATCCTCGCAGGCAGGACCGGACTCTTCATCGAAGTCACCAGCGGCACCCTCGAAGGCCACCGCTTCGCCGTCAGCCCCGCCGCCAGCGACGCCGACACCCTAGCCCTCCTCCCTGGCGATCCCCTCAATACCCTCACCCCCATCCCGGACCTCAGCGGCGCTCCCTTCGCCCTCCGCGAGGCCTGGCGCTTCGCCGACCTCTTCCCCACCTCCCTCTTCCACAGCGGCGGCGACCTCAATAACGCGGACAACATCCTCACCTTCTCCTCCGCCACCCAGTCATGGACCACCTACTTCCTCGCGTACCTTGAAGGCTCCGGCACTTACTGGGTGGACAGCACCGACATGACCGGCCCGCCGGCCAATCAAAACTCCCGCCTCCTCGATCCCTGCCAGGGCTTCTACTTTCACCGCCGCGGCCCGCAAATCACCGTCCCCTTCTACGGCATTGTCAGGGAAAACAGCTTCCGCTGCCCCCTCATCCAGGGCTACAACCTAACCGGCGGCGGCTACCCCCTGGACCAGTCCTACGTCAGCCGCACCATGACCCTCGACGACGGCTTCTTCGGCGACCCTGACATCCGCAGCGCGGACCAGGTGCTGTTCTGGAAAGGCGACACCACCCCCGGCCTCGGCGGCTACACCAACCACTACCTCCTCGACGCCGGCGACCCCTACCAGCGCTGGGTGGATGTCGAAGACAACTTCGTCACTTCCCTCGACTTCGCCCCCGTCTTCACCGCCACCCGCGCCGCCTTCCTCTGCCGCCCCGCCGCCTTCCCCAACTACGCCTCCCCCGCTCCCTGGTCCGCCAACCCGCCGCTCCCGTGACCACCCCGCCGCCCCGCGCGGCACCCCGGCACCCCCGCCCCCGGCACCCCGGCGCGCTTGTTTAGCTCCCCAGCGTAATTGTAACGCTCCCAGGGATACTAGACGGTGTCTTTGCAAATAGTCCGAACTCCCTGCATCGAACCGCAGCGCGGTTCCCCCATGAATAGCCGGGGGTGAAACCCCCGGTCAGCCCCCCACGACACACGCGATGGGCCGTCCGGAAGTCCCATCGCCTGTAATTTATCTTCATTACCGGGGGTCTTCGACCCCCGGCTATTCATGGCGAACCCCGCCGGGGTTCCTCTGCGGTGAGTGTGTGCTTGAACATTCACCGTATTTGCGAAGACACCGCCTAGTCTGACTCCCAGGCGTACTTGTACAGCTCCCCGGCGTACTTGTCTGGCTCCCCGGCGTACTTGTACAGCTCCCCGGCATACTTGTACAGCTCCCCGGCGTACTTGTCTGGCTCCCCGGCGTACTTGTACGGCTCCCCGGCGTACTTGTATGGCTCCCCGGCGTACTTGTACAGCTCCCCGGCATTCGGGGAATCGTACAAGTACGCCGGGGGAGTGAGGAAGTACGCCGGGGAAGTGAGGAAGTACGCCGGGGAAGTGAGGAAGTGCGCCGGGGAGGTAAGGAAGTACGCCGGGGGCATTAAACAGCGCAGGGGGGCTCCAAGTCAGTATGCCGGGGGAGTGAGAAATTACCTCAGGGTGGTGTAATCATACACCGGGAACGGAAGCGCTCACGCACGGTAGTGAAGTGGGCCAGGGTTTTTGCGCATCCGGCTCGGCTTGAAGGCGCGGGGGCAGTGCTTGCGGGAATTGACAAGGCCTGGGGGGGAGCGCATGGATGGCATTTGTCCTGCTAAGCTTCACCCACCCATGAAACATTCCCTTCTCTTCCTCCTGGCGATCACTTTTGTCAGCCGCACGCCGGCGTCGCCTGTCGTTCTCAACGGGACGATGCACTACACGCAAAACTTTGACGTGCTGCCGGTGGATATGAATACCGGGGTGTCGGGGACGTTGTGGGTGGAGGATGGGACCATCGCCGGCTGGCACTTTTATCGCGCAGGAAATGGGGCGACGGGGTCGGCGTGGAGCAGTGCGGGCAATAACATCCGGGTAAGTAACGGGGATCTGGAGGCGGGGAATACGCTAATGAATACGGGGTGGTTTTACAGCATGGGGGCGGCGGGCGTCGGGGAGAGGGCGCTGGGCTCCGTGCCGATCTCGGCGCAGGGAGAGCAGTCCTGCATCGCGGTGTTTCAAAACCTGGGGGCATCCGCGGTGACTCTGGCGAACATTTCCTATAACGGTGAGGTGCTGCGGACGGCGCAGAATGCGAACAATATCGAAACGATCGCGATGTCGTGGCGGAAGGCGGTGACGCAGGCGGAGTTGCTGACGATGACGACAGCGCTGGCGGCAGGGGCGGCGGATTTTCCGGCATCGAAGGCGACGGGAGTGAATGCCAATTATGTGACAGGCTGGACGCGGCTGGCAGAGGGGGATTTTACTTACACTAACGCGCTGGCGAACACGAAGGTGAATGAGACGCGGGCGGTGAGCGCGGTGCCGGTGGCGGAAGTGAAGGTGTTGCCAGGGGAGTTCCTCGCGCTGCGCTGGTCCAATGTGAACGACGGTGGTGCAGATACACTCATGGGAATAGATGATCTGGACCTCACATTCATCGGGGCGGACACCGGAGTGACGGCGGTGGCGGGGAATGTGCAGCGCAGCACGGAGACGACCGCACGGGTGCCGGGGGACGATACCGTGAGCTTTGACCTGACCGTGACGCCGACGGTGCCGGTGAGTGCGTCAGGCTGGAAGATCACCGCGCCGGCGTCGCTGGCCGGGACGACAGGTGCCTACGGCGTGGCGGTGCCAGTGGCGGGCGTGCCGGTCGCCTCATTCACCGGGCCGGGGCATGTGATGTCTCTAACGGTGGAGGATGCGGACAGCGCGGCCATTAACACCGCGGTGCAGGTAGTGTCGCCGTGGTGTCAGATCACGCCCGTGACGGCGACGGGGTTTACCTATGACGATAAGGGGACAGCGGTGACCACCGACGATACAGTATCGTATTCGCTGACGGCGGACGGGACATTCACGGGTGCGAATTTTCTGCTCCCGGCGCCCGCGGCCACGCCATATGGGACGGCGGCAGTGATCACGGCGGCAGCGCCGGGGACATTCACCACGCATACATTCACCGACAGCGCCGACGCCGGCTGCACGGCGTCGCTAAGTGTTTTCCCGCCGGCGATCATCGGCACTAACGCGATGACACTAACGCCGGTGCCGATGCATTCCCTGCCGGTGGCGGTGGACGGAGCCGTGCGCTGGACGGTGAATGCCGCCGCGGGCACGCTGGTCCAGACAAACAGCCCCGCGCAGGGAGATCATGTGGTTTTGTCGGAGCTGATGAACGTGCCGGCAGGCCCGGTGGTGCAGTTCAGCGCCACGCTGGTGGCTACGGCTGGCACGGGGACGGGCTTTGAAGCGGCGGACTCGTTCGCACTGGAGCTGAGTTATGACGGATTGCCGTTCTTCAGTGTGCTGGGTGCGGCGGATGCCAACAGCGATGGCCGCCTCACAGGCACCACCGAACTGCCGGCCGCCGTGAGCACGAGCCGCACCTACAATTTCACCGGGGACATCCCCGCGACAGTGGGCACGGTGCAGGTGCGCATCACGGGGAACACTAACTCGTCCGCGGAGACCCTCACGGTGAGCAGGCTGAAGCTGGAGATCCCGCAGCCGGCCATCACCGTGAGTACGGCGTCGAATATTATGCGCAATGCGAAAGGCCCCGGCAGTGTGGATGACACCGTTAGTTTTGAACTGACGATCACCGGAGTGAATGGGGGCACCGGCTGGACGACGACAGGTGCGACGCCGTCATCTGGGGCCTTCGGGCTGACCGTGCTAACGGTGCCCGCAGGCGGCAGCAGTGTGACCATTCGCATCACGGACAATACTTTGCCCTCAGTGTTCAAAGATGTGACGGTAGCGCTGCCGGGTCCGTATATCATTGGCAGCTACGACCTCGGCGCGGGAAACGTGCCGCTCTTCACCGCAGAAACGCCGGCCCCGGGCGCGGCGTGGATCATCAGCGGGACGCCGCCTTCCATCAGCATGAATGGCCTGAATCTCCTGGCACCCGTCAAGACGGTGACTTCAGAGGAAGTAGTCCTCACCGGGGTCGCCGGCGCGCTCGTCGGGGTGGCGAATCTGCACGTGCGGGACACGTCGTCGGGCTTTGAGGCGACGGATGAATTCAATGCCTGGCTGATCCTCGATGGAGACGCGGGCAATCCTGTTCCGATGATCACGCGCTGGGACACTGACAACTCGGGGCTGATGACAGGGGCAGAGATTTGTCCTGCGCCGGCGGTGAATCCAACGACACAGGACTTCGACTACGCGCTCACCGCGGCCATTCCTGCGGGAACCGGTAAGGTGCAGATCGTGTTCGCCGGCCTCTGTAATTCTCCGAACGAGAACATGATCCTGAGCGGGATCAGCATCACGCCCGGGGCCGTGGATACTGACGGTGACGGCATGAGCGACGCCTATGAGGATGCCAACAATCTCGACAAGAACAGCAACGC
>JANOZA010000642.1:0-5643 GCA_031429155.1 Verrucomicrobiota bacterium
CCACGCTGGCCGGCGTGCCCGCCGAGACCTTCACGCGCAATGCCGTCTATAACGCCGCGGGCCGCATGGTCAGCAGCACCGACGGCATCGGGAACACGCAGACTCGCGCGTTCGATTCCATGGGCCGCTGCACCGGCGCGACCCTGCCCGGCGGCCTCGTGGTGCAGTGCGCCTACGACTCCTTCGCGAGCGGTGCCTTTGCCAGTGTCGCCGTCACTTGCGACTACAACGGCGACTCCCTGCCGGACCCCGTTTCCTCCTGCGTCGTGCTCTGCGGCGACTGCGTGAGCAGCACCGATGCCGCCGGCTACACCACGAGCCACGCCTGCGACAGCCAGGGCCGCCTCACGCGCAGCGACTGCCCGGACGGCACGTATGAATCCTGGAGCTATGGTGCGCTCGGGCGCGCGGACGATCATCGCATCAAGAACGGCGCGCATTTCACTGCGCAACACAACCTGGCCGGAGCTGTCACCAGCGTCAGCGTTTCCAGCCTGCCGCAGGATGTCGTGCCCGTGCCGGCGACGGAGTACTTATACAATGGCCTAGGCCAGTGCGTGCAGATGACGCAGGGCACATCCACCATCGTCACGGTCCACGACTCCCTGGGCAATCAACTGAGCGAATCCCAGAACGGCTATACGGTTAGCCACACCTGGACGCACCGCGGACGCGCCGGCACCACCGCTCCCAACGGCGACCGCTACGCAGAGACGCGCGATGCCTGGGGCCGCGTCGTCACATTCTCCCGCCTCAGTGCCGGTGGCGCGGTGCTCACGCCACCCATCAGTCAGTGCGATTATCTGGGCCGCGCTCAGGTGAAGGAAGTGCGCGCCAATGGCGTCGTCACCACCTGCGACATCCGCAGCGATGGCGAGTCGCCGCTCTTCGTGGCCGACCTTTCCTTTGGCCGCTGCGTGCAATGTCTCGTCACCGCGCCCGGCGGCGCAGTGCTGGAAGACTGCACCACGCGCCGCAATGCGGACCAGTGCGGGACCGCGGAACTCCGCGGCTTTGGCAGCGCGGCCAACCGCCCCTTCCGCCTAAAGAACATCCTGCGCGACCTGCGGAACCTGGTCATCAACTGCAACACCCGGGTCCGCGCCGTGGCCGGCGGTCCCATGACGGTGGAGAGCGACGTGACCTACCTGCACGAAGTCCGCGGCCTGCGCCTGAGCGCCACCGGCGGCAATAATCCTGGCCCTTATGCCAGCAGCGATCTCTTCCCACCCGGCGATGCCCACATGGGCCAATACTCCACCTGGCCGGGCGGCCCGCTGCTCTGGAGCGACAACGGAAACCTGACGCACCTCCAGCGCGGCGGCGACAGCATGGACCTCGTCTATGATGCCTGCGACCGGCTCGTCGGCGGCAGCGATCCGCTCACCGGCATCGGCTTCATCACCTACGAGCGCGACGCCAAAGGCCGCATCGTCGCCTGCCGCACCAGCAGCGGCGTGGGCTTTCCACCGCAGGTCGTCCGCTTCATCTACGACGGCGAAGTCTGCATTGAGGAACGGGATGACCTCGGCGTGCTCCTGCGCAGCTACGCCGTGGCCGGCGGAGAGGGTCTTTGTTTTGACGACGACTCCGGCCCAACCCGCTACATCCACAGCGGCAGCAGCGCCCGTGTCGTCATTTCCAGCACCGGCGCCCCGGTGGAATACCTCGCCGAAGACGACGCCAGCCAGCCGATCTTCCTCAACGCAGCCGGCGCCGTGCGCCCCGGTGCAACCGCCGCCCTAACCGGACTCACCTGGCTCCACGCCGGCATCCACTGGAGCGCGTCGTGCCAGCTTCACCTCAGCCCCGCCGGAGCCTACAGCCCGGAACTCGGCCAGGCCATCTCCGCGCCGGTGAGCGGCAAGAAGGTATTCAGAGGCCACGTCACGCTGCTGAAGTGAGCGCCGTTCGTCCTCGTTCCCGGACGCTTTCGAGAACGAGGGCGAGGACGAAGGCGATCCCTGATCCGCCACGCGGCTCTCTGCTGAAGGAGGGACTCCCGCGCTCACCGCGCCATCACTCGGGCGAGGTAGCGCAGTTCCTCCTCCACATCTTCGCCGGGGCCGAGCGTGCCCGCGATTTCCTCGCGCAGCAGCAGGCCGAAGCGCCGGCGCATTCTGAAAATGGCCGAGCGCACCGCGGTCTCGGATTCCCGCAGTTGCTCCGCGAGCGCGGCCCCGCTGGCCTCGCCGCTGTCCCACATGAGATAGTCGCGCAGCACGGTGAAACGCGCGCCGCGGCCCGCCGCATCGTATTCCATGCGCAGGCGTTCGGAGGTCTGATGCATCACGTTCTCCGCCCACTGCCGGTCATAGGCGGCCTCCGGCTCCGGCGCGTCCACCGCCGCCAGCGCGATGCCGTCCGCCAGCGCCGCATCCAGCGAAAGCACGGCCTGCCCGCCGCCGCGTTTTTGCCGGCTGCCGTGGCGGAGCACGGAGGTCATGTGGAACTTCAAACAGGCCAGCAGGAACGCACGGAAGCGGCCCTTCTCCGGGTCCACCGTGGACAATCCATCGCGCCGCAGCAGGCACGCGAAAAACTCCTGGGTCTCATCCTCCGCCGCCGCGCGATCCAGCCCGCAGCGAATGAAAAACCCGAACACCGGCTGCCAATAGCGCCGGCACAGCAACTCCAGCGCATCGCCCGCCGCCTCGCCGCCGCCACCCGCTGCCAGCACGACCGTCCAGCACGTCGTGTGCATCACGGCGGGACTGCCGGAGTTGGCATCGGCGGGATTCATGGCGCGGCCACCACACGCGCCGATGCCCCCCGCGCGAAAGGGCAATTGTTTCCGCCGCCGGCAAAGAGCTGTAACCCCGACGTGCCCGCACCGCGTCTTCGCGGACGGATGATCTCTTGCCGCTGCGGCGGCCATGCGGTTTCATCTCCACCAGAAACGAACCACTCGCCGCCATGCACCGCCGTCACTTCCTCAGACAATCCGCCGGACTCGTCGCCCTCGGTGCCTCCGCCCCCGCGTTTCTCTCACGTGCCATCGCTGCGGACAAGAGTGATCCCGACCAGCGCATCCTCGTCATCGTCCAGCTCGCCGGCGGCAATGACGGCGTGAATACCGTCGTCCCGTATGCCGACGATGCCTATCACGCCGCGCGGCCGAGCCTCGCGTTCAAGAAAGACGCGGTGCTGAAGGTGAACGACCACATCGGCCTGCATCCGGGCCTCGCGGGAATGAAGGCCCTCTACGACGAGGGGTCGCTGTCCATCCTCCAGGGCGTCGGCTATCCGCATCCCAACCGCTCGCACTTCCGCTCCATGGACATCTGGAACACGGGGCAGCCGGAATCGGAAATCACCGGCGACGGCTGGCTCGGGCGCGCGCTCGACAGCAGTGCGGCGCGCTTCGGCGGCAAGGTGCCCGCGCTCGCCCTCGGCGTGGAGAATCTGCCGCTGGCCCTCGTCGCGTCGCGCACGAATGTTCCCAGCATCCGAAGTCTGGAGGATTACCAGCTTCGTTTTGGCGGCGGAGATCAGGAAATGAAAACGTCGCTGGCCCGGAAGCTGACGGAGGGCAAAGCAGATGCCAACGATCTCAGCTTCATCCGCCAAACCCTCGGCACCGCGATTGATAGCGCCGCGCGGCTCAAGGAAGTCGCCGCCAGCTACGTGCCCGCCGCGCCCTATCCACAGACCGCGCTGGCGGGGAATTTGAAGACCGTCGCCCAGCTCATCGCCGGCGAACTCGGCACCCGCATCTTCTTCGTTTCGCTGGGAGGATTCGACACCCACTCCCGCCAGGCCGGCTCCCACGCCGCCCTGCTGGCCGAGTTGTCAGGAGCCGTCTCCGCCTTCTTTGCAGACCTCCGCGCCCACAAACTCGCCGACCGCGTCCTGCTCGCCACCTACTCCGAATTCGGCCGCCGTCTCAAGGAAAACGGCAGCCTCGGCACCGACCACGGCGCAGCCTCGCAGATGTTCATCGTGTCCGGCGCGCACAAAGGCGGCGTCTGCGGCGCGCATCCCAGCCTCACCGATCTCGATGACGGCGATCTCAAGCACGCCACCGACTTCCGCTCGGTTTACGCCACCCTGCTCGACCGCTGGCTTGGGATTCCCTCCGAGCCGGTGCTTGGTGGAAAGTTCGCGCCGGTCGGGTTTCTCTCAGCTTGAGCGTTCCCCGGAGGACGCCCTCCGCATTCGAGGGCTTGAGTGCCGCGATTCCCTGCGCTCGGTGATGTTTACCTATGAATGCGATCCCTCCTTGTCCCCTCCCGGCTCTGTGGCGCGGTGCCTTGTTCCTGAGCTGCGCAGCGGCGATATTCCAATCATCACTCCAGGCTGCGGACGAGTGGACAGATATTTCCAGCCCGCTGCTGGAGAGGTTGACGAAAGAGGGAGCGAAAACGGAATGGCCGGGCGGGTGTTCGGGCGTGGTGGTGAACAGGACGAATGGCGAGGTGACGGTCAAGGTAGTGGGGCTCGGCCTGTGGCGGAGTGCGGACCAGGGGCAGAACTGGAAGCAGGTGGATGAGAAGACGGTCACTGGCCGCGACGAAACGGGCTGGGCGACGAGCGTGGATCAGAACCTGCCGGCGCGCATGGCGAGCTTTTCCCTGGAAGGCTCCGCAGGGTGGACGGCGGACGGGAAGACGTGGAAGAGCTTCAAGTCGCTGGGCCGCAACTGGGACTACGGCTCGGTGGACTGGGCGACGGCGGTCCCGAAGACGATCATCGCAGCGAAGCACGAGACGAACCCACCAGGGGAAGTGTATGCCACCAGCGATGGCGGCGGGACGTGGCGGCAACTGGCGATTCATTTGCTGAAAGAGCGCGAACAGATTTCCATGGTCGGCGCGCTGGGGGAAAAGAGGTTCATCTACAGCAATGGCGACGGCATTCATCGCAGCACGGACGGTGGCGAGACGTGGACCAAAGTGTCGGAGTTGAATCCGCAGACCCGCATTCCGGTGGTCCTGGGCCTGGGCCGCGTGGTTTATCTCGGCAGCGCGAAGGGTTTGCTGGTGAGCAGAGATCAGGGCGCGACATGGCAGGTGCAGGGAAACGTGAACATCTGGCTCGGCCCGTTCCTCGGACGCGATAATAAGGAGATGCTGGTGGTGGGAAAGGACGGAGCCTTTCTTTCCAAAGACGCCGGCGAGACCTGGAAGAAGGCGGCGGACCTCAAGCCGGGGTCCAGCGGGAAGGAGTTTGCGTTCAGCCCGAACTGGTTCGGCTGCTATGCCTGGGATCCGGTGGGTAATGTGATCTATGCATCAACGATGGGGAATCCGGTTTTTCGCCTAAAGCTCTGAGCCCGGCGTATTGAACGTGGAGAAATAATCACTTTAGCTGACAACCGGGCCTGCGCCATACTGCCGGTCCCTGCCGATGGATTTAGGCCGTCGGGCAAATTTTAATTTCATCCTGCTCTCCTATGAAGATAACTCCTCTCGCCCGGTGGATCCCTTTTCGCCTCTCTGCCATTGTAGCCACTTTTAATGCCTGCTGGCGGCGGCTTGTTTCCCCTAGCCGGTGTCTTCGCAAATACTGTGAATGTTTAAGCCCCTTCCGGAGAGGAACCCCGGAGGGGTTCGCCATGAATAGCCGGGGGTCGAAGACCCCCGGTAACGAATATAAATGACAGGCGATGGGACTTCCGGACGGCCCATCGCCTGTGTCGTG
>JANOZA010000643.1:0-4897 GCA_031429155.1 Verrucomicrobiota bacterium
GCGGGAATTGGGGCGGGGTGGGATGGGGATCGTGTATCTCGCGCAGCAGGCGGATCCGCCGCGCGAGGTGGCGTTGAAGATGCTGCTGCCGGCGCAGGGGATGTCGGCGGAAATGCGGGAGCGGTTTCGCATGGAGGCGGCTACGGTGGCGGCGCTGGATCATCCAAACATCCTGCCGGTATATGCCACGGGTGAGCATGACGGGCTGCCGTGGTTCACGCTGAAACTGGCGGGCGGAGGATCGCTGGCGGAACGCGCGGCGGGGTATCGCGGACAATGGCGGGGCAGCGCGGAGCTGCTGGCGACGCTGGCGGAGGCGGTGCATTTTGCACACCAGCGCGGGGTGCTGCACCGGGACTTGAAGCCGGGAAATGTGATCTTCGACGAGCAGGGCGCGGCGTATGTGAGCGACTTCGGGCTCGCGAAATGGATCTCCGGGGAGAAGAGCACGCAGCATTCCCTGACCCTGGACGGCAGCACGATGGGGACGCCGCATTACCTGTCACCGGAAGCCGCGAAGAAGGGTGCCGCCGCAGCGACGGCGGCGAGCGATGTCTATGCGCTGGGGGCGATCCTGTATGAACTGCTCGCGGGACAGCCGCCGTTCACCGCAGAGTCCACGCCGGAGTTGATGCGGCGGATTTATGAAGATCCCGCGCCAGCCCTGCCGCCCGAAGTGCCGCGGGATCTCTCGGCAGTGGCGATGAAATGTCTGGAGAAGGAGCCGGGTAATCGTTACCCCTCGGCGCAGGCGCTGGCTGCGGATTTGCGGTCGTGGCTGGACGGGCGTGGCGTGCAGGCGCGTCCGGTGAGCGGGGTGGTTCGCCTCGGTCGCTGGGCGCAGCGAAATCCCGCGCTCGCGGGCACGGCGGCAGCCCTGCTGATCGCTTTAGCCACCGGTGCCGCGCTCCAAGTGCAGGCCAATCAAAAACTGCACGGCGCCCTGGCGGAAAGCCTGCTCTCTCAGGCCCGCATGACGGCAACCGGCACTGAGCAAGGCGCGCGGGATGAGGCGTTGCGATTGCTGCGTGAGGCGGACGCGAATGGTGCCGGCAATACCCCTGCCCTCTCGACCCGCCGCCGCACGGAAATCGCCCGCGCTCTCGCGCTGCCGGAGCTTTCGCAGTCGGACGCCTGGGCCGCCTCGTCGGGGTCTTCGGAAGGCGGCGAGAGTTTTTCCCCGGACCTCGATCACTATCTGGCCGCGACGCCGGATGGCGGATTCGCTCTCTATAATAGCGCGGACCGGGCGACGCTGAAATCCTGGCCTCATGCGAAAGACGCCGGGCCGCCGGCGCTCAGGCTCAATCTTTCGCCCGATGAAAAACTCGCTGCCGTGATATTCGCCGGCGACTCCAGCGTGCCGGCGCACCTGCGAGTGGTGTCGCTCACCGACGGCAGCGCGTTTAGCGAATGGCCGTGCGATCACGGCTCGCGCGAATGGCCGCTGTGGCTGCCGGATGGCGGCTTCCTTTTTGCGAACAGCCGCACGCCCTGCCTCCGCGCAGACGCCGGCGGGGGGAACGTCAGACCGTTTCCAGATGCCGCACGCGCTGCGGATGTCCTGCCCCTGGCGCTGCATCCTGACGGCAGGCGGGCGGTGGTAGCGCTGAAGTCATCCCCGGCCCTTGCCGCGCTCAACATCAGCGACGGCCAGGAACTCTGGCGCACGCCGCTGCTCGCCCTTCCCGGTCCGGCAGCCTGGTCCGCGGACGGGGCGCTGCTGGCCCTTGGCGAGCGCACGCCGGCGACGCTGCCGGACGAAACCGCGGCGGCCCGCGCGGGCTTTGGCGTCGTCATTTGCGAGGCGGCGACGGGCAAGGTGCGCACGGAGCTGCCGGGCCATTCCTCACCGGTGGCACACGTCTGCTTTTTGCACGGCAGCCGGTCTGTCGCTTCACTGAGCAGCCATCATGGAATGGTTTGGCAGGAGACCATGCCGGGCGGCTTTCGCCTCACAGCGCCGGCCCAGCCACGCGTGCTCCAGCCTGACCGCAGCGGCACGCGGCTGGCATGGTGCCCGGGTCAGGGATCGCTTTGTATCGCAACTGGAGTGCTGCCCTCGGGCTGGCATCTTTGGGAGGAAAACACGGACGACACCGTCACTTGCGGCAACGTCTCCGCGGACGGCACCCGGCTTTTCCTGACCACGAAGCGCGATGTCCAAATCTGGGACTCTATGACGGGCCGCCGCCTCCACCGCCAGGCGTGGCCGGCGGATTTTACGAAGAGCTGGCCGTGGTTCGTCGTCTCGCCGGACAACGAGCAGATCATTGTCGGCGATCAGGGCCAGCCGCTGCATGTGCTGCCAGTGGTGGCAGCCCCCGATGGCACCCCGCACGCCGCCCTCGAAGCGCCGCAGCCCCGCGGCCCGGGACGCGAGTTCTACATGATCCACGGATTCAGTCCGCAGCGCGGCTGGGTGGTGTGCGACGGTCCCGCCGGCCGCACGGTGCAGCGCGCCCGCACCTTTTCCCTCTGGCCGGATGGCGATCACACCCGGGCCAGAGTCGTCGCCCGCGACATCGCGGCATCCACCATGCACCTGCTGGGTGACGACGGGCGCTGGGCGTTGGCTGCCGCACGCAATGGCACCGACTGTGGCCTTTGGGACACGCACGATGGCCGCTCGCTCGGCATGTTGGGAATTGACGACGCTCTCTGCGTGACCACTTCGCCCAATCACCGCTTCGCCGCTCTCACGGGCCGGTCCCGCATTACCATTTGGGAAGCGGCGACCCAGCGATCCGGCGCATCCTGGCCCTCTCCGCCGGACGTGGCCGGAACCCTCGCACCGTTCAGTCCCGACAGCCGCATGCTCGCCGTACACGACCGCAGTGGCTCGATCTATCTGTATGAAGTGCCTTCAGGCCGGCTGTCCATGACCCTCACTGTGCCTGGCGGGTTTCCACTTTGGGACGTGCAGTGGGCGGGTACCCGGCGGCTAATCGCCATCGGCTCCAATGGCCGGACCGGGGCGTGGGACCTGCACGAAACGACCGCGACGGCAGCGGCGGACGGTTTGATCTGGTAAAGTACCGGCGCGCGAAAATTCTTGAAACAACCGCTGCCGGTTTCGTGAGAAGAGAACATACCATCGCTCGCATGAATCGTCCCCTGCTCATCCTTTGCCCCCTGCTGCCAGCCGACGTCCGCGCGCTCATGAAAATCGTTTTCACCAACCGCGCCGCGCTCGCCGAAATAGACGCGGCGGAGGCGGGACGAAGCGGCCTCGACTGAAGGTACCACCAGACATTTCAAATTCATTCCCAAACTGCCCAATGAAATCCATCCCGCTCTGCCTCCTCGCGCTCGCGCTGCCCGGCACGGCTCTGGCCGCGACATTCAACTGGACCGGTGCCACCAGCGGCAACTGGTCCACTTCCACCAACTGGGACGCCGCGCCCGTCGGTGCGACGACGACGGCGCTCAGTTTCGACAACGCGAATCAGCTCACGATGAGTAACGACATCGCCGGCGGGCTGACGTTGAACTCGCTCACGCTCACGGCGAACTCCGGCGCGCGGACGCTGTCCGGCATCAAGCTAACCTTCGACGGCGCGACGCCATCACTGACGATGCAGAACACGACGGGCACGGGACACACGACCATCAGCGCGCCGGTCCAGGTGAATCAGTCGCTCAGTTTCGCGGGCGGCGTGGACTTCGATCATCAACTCCTGCTCACGGGTGTCCTCTCCGGCTCCGGCGGGCTGACGTGGAGCAGCGGCGTGGGCGCTCTTTCCGGCAACAACACCTACACCGGCGCGACGCTCATCGCCGCGGGCGGCGGTCCCGCGGTGCTGCACAATAACGCTTTCGGAGTTTCCAGCGGCGTCACGGTGGACAGCGGCGGCGACATTCAGATGCGCACCAGTATTGCCGTGACCCGCCCGCTCACGATTTCCGGCACCGGCTTCACCGGCGATGGCGCGGTGCACAGCTTCGACGGGAACAATTCCTGGACCGGCAACGTGACGCTCGCGGCCCCGGCCTCCATCGGCGCGTTCGGCACCGCCGCGCTTTCGCTCAACGGACAAATTCTCGCGGGCACGAACACCCTGACAGTTCAAGGCCCGACAGGCAGCACAGTGAATCTCGGCCTCTACACCGGCACGTCGAGCACGACCAACGGCAAGCTCACCGGCACCGGCGGCCTGACCAAAACCGGCGCGGGCACGCTCGTCATTGGCGGTTTCACGACGGTGCTCAATACCTTCTCCGGGCCGGCGCAAATCTCGCAGGGCCGCGTGGTGGCGAGGAAAAACACGGCCTTTGGCGCGACGCCCGCAGTGACAGTCGCGGCGGGCGCAGTCGTGGAATTGCTGGAGGGCGTGGAGCGGATCAGTCTTGGGCAACCGATCCCCCGCAGCACGGTCATTGACCGCCCGCTCACGCTCGGCGGCAGTCTCATCGGCAGTCCTGGCGCGTGGACGGGAAACATCACGCTGTCCGGCCCGGCGCAGTTCTCCGCCAACGGCGCGGGCCTCACGTCGGGGCTGCATGTCAGCGCGGTCAATCTCAATGGCCAGACGCTCACCTCGCAGGCGCTCGCCGGCCAGGTGACCTTCAATGGCCCCATCACCGGCAGCGGCGCAGTCGTGTTCGCGGGCACCAACCATCTCAACGGCGGGCAGGCCAGCAGCTTCACCGGCCCGGTCTCCGTGAGCGGGCACCTGCGGCACGGCAGCGGCGACCAGTTAGGCGATCCCGCCAACCCCGTGACCTTTGCCACCGACGCCTTTTTTGACTTCGACAACATCGTAACCATCGGCCCGCGTCCGTGGGTGCTGAACGGCGCGCTCTACATCGTGCCTCGCAATTTTCCCGGCACCATCGGCGCGGCCATCAGCGGCCCGGGGCCACTCACGGTGACCAGCATCGGCATTGGCACGGG
>JANOZA010000644.1:0-16064 GCA_031429155.1 Verrucomicrobiota bacterium
GCGGTCCGTGTTGGCTGATTGGAGGATGAAGGCATCCGCAGGCAGTACCGCGTCCTAACTAAAGTACAACTGCTATAATCGGAAAATCTTTCGACTCCCGGAAAACCCGGGAAACCTGGAGGTTAAGTGCGTGGGCCTTGGCTGCCTTTCCCTCCCCCATCCTTCACCTTGCACCTCGTCCGCTCCGGGGCATCCTCCCCGCATGAACCGTCTCATCTACATCGAGACCAGCATCCCGAGTTTCTACTTCGAGACCCGGCCCGGTGCCCAAATGCAGGCCCGCCGCGAATGGACGCGGGAATGGTGGGACTTCTCCAAATGGCAAGATCACCTTGTTTCCTCACTGTGGGTGCTCCGCGAACTCGAAGAGACTCCGGAACCCAAGCGCACCGAGTGTCTCACCCTCATGGAAGACATCACGCTCCTGAAATCCGCCCCTGAGATTGACCACCTCGTGGACGCCTATATCGAACACAAAGTCATGCCCGCAGACGCCGATGGCGACGCCCGCCACCTGGCCGTAGCCACCTTTTGGAAATGTGATACCCTCGCCTCCTGGAACTGCCGCCATATCGCCAACGCCAACAAGACCAGACACATTCAGCACATCAACCGCCTCCTCGGCTACGACACCCCGCAACTCATCACTCCATATGAACTCCTGGAAGTAGAACCATGAACGCACCCACCACACCAACACCCCCGCCACCGCACGACGACGGCCTCGAATGGCTGCGCGAAATCCGCCGCCATATTACGGACAGCTTTAACCACGACCAAAAAGCCATCGGCGACTACCTCCGGCAGCGAGAAGCCGAACTCGGCGAGCGCATCGTCCGCACCCAACCCCGCCTCGTCCCCGCCCACTCCTGATCCCCCGCCGCACTACCGACCGCTGCCCCTCCGCTTTCATCTTTCGCTCCCCCCGCCCCCCGCCACGCAATGTGGTGCGGCTGTCTCAGCCGCAGCGCCACCCCCAGCCTGCCAGCGCGGCTGAGGAAGCGCTGATTTAGGCGTAGCTCGACATCCCAATGCCGAGTGCTGCGGGGTCTCGACTTTGGAAAGTCGAGCTACATCCCGTTAATCAGCGTTTCCCTAAGACAGCCGCACCACATTCCAGCCACCACCACCTCCCCGCTCCCACAATATTCCTCACCGTGAGGC
The DNA here is from genome assembly GCA_031429155.1 of Verrucomicrobiota bacterium. Lineage (GTDB taxonomy): Bacteria > Verrucomicrobiota > Verrucomicrobiia > Verrucomicrobiales > V1-33 > V1-33. Next base: position 1,165 of record JANOZA010000644.1, read on the forward strand.
TCCTCCCCGCCGGTTTCATCCCTCCTCCCCCACAATTCCTCCCTCCCCCGCAACCCCGACACCCCCCATTTCCCGGTTCAAACCGCTCCTCCCCAACTATTTTTCAAAATCTTCACCAAAAATATTGACGCCCTCACACAAAGCTGATTTACTCCGCCCGCCAGTCCCCCACACGTTCAACCACCAAATAACACCACACGCATGAACACAAAAAAGCCTAACGCTAACATAGGGGGGGCAGGATTCTCAGAATCCTCATAACGCTGAAACTGCCGGACGCAGCCTCCTCCAGTCGCTGGAGCCTTCACTGTGGAATTCAGCAATCGGACGCCGGGCGTTCGTCAAGAAGACAGGCGCGGCCACGGTAGGGACAGCCATCGCGCTGCATGGGTTCAGGATGGAGGTGATGGCGTCTGGAAGCAGTGAGAAAACTGTCATTAAGCGAATAGTGATGCGCGTGACTCAGGCACCAACGACGACACTCAGACAAAATGTCGGTGCTGTTACTGGCATTCATGATGATAATTATCCGCCAAATGTCTTAGCCGCTTTGGAACAGTTTATCTTGGATAACTATGGAGACGTCCCTTTTCCTGAAGGGCCCAACCCAATAGTCTGGACAAGGGACGTTCCTTTGAGCTTCGTGATAAAGCATGTTACTTATCGTACTTCAATCGCCACAGATAATGGTGTGCCAGTTCTCTACGAACCACCGATTGAAGTGTCATTCGGGCAGGGAGATGGTTTCACTGTTGTTCAAGTGGTGTTGCCAGGTGGGGGATCAGATGTATGGGCTCTTGACTTTGAAATGCTTTTCGAGTGGGGTCAGCCAGACTAACAGTTGATTACAATCATCATCGGTCAGTGTTTCTATGAAATTCTGTATTATAGGCGCAAGTCTTGGACTCTTGGGGTTATTTGCTTATCTCTTTCTCGGCAAAGGAGAGACAACGACTGGTATACCATCAAGTGATCGAAGGAGTGTTACGAAATCCGAGGTAAGTGTGGTCACTGCTCATGTTAAACTAAACACAAAGACTGAAACCGCTACAGAGCAAACTGACCGGAGCCAAAGTGTTCAGCTTTCTGCAACTCGCGACGGGGTGATGCACGCAATTGCACCTGTCTTAGACAAGATAAGAGCAGGAGAGAAGCAATCTAGTAAGGTAGTTCATAATTCCCTTGATTCAAAAGGTGTTCAACAAATTGGTTTATCATTTGATGGGCCAAGCTCATCTGAGGCCATTGAATTCTCACATGAGGCCGAAGCACTGGTAAAGTCAGCATTTAACGATCAGAATCAAGGAGAGGCGCAAGAATTGGCTGATTCGATTTTGTCTGAGTATTTAGACCCATTTTATCGAAAGCAAGGCCTTTATTACGGTGCGTTGTCAAAAATGCCCAACGGAAGTATGAGTTTTCTTTGGATCAAAAATAGTTCCGGAAAATGCTTCATGGATGAGGCGGGGATATTTGGCGTTACTTCTGGAAATGGCCACCTCACAACACTATCCGAAGCCGCAACAAAGAGTCGTTTCTCTCATTTGATCGAAATCGCGGATGAGACCGACACCGGCGCTTCTCAATAAGATGTACCACACCCACACTAATTAGACCAAATCATATGAAAAACAAGCATCCGGAAGTGCAGGGAATCGTGAGTTGGGATCGTCTAAAGTCGCTGGAGCCTTCACTGTGGAATTCAAAAATCGGACGCCGGGCGTTCGTCAAGAAAACGGGGGCGGCCACGGTAGGAACAGCCATCGCGCTGCATGGATTCAGAATGGAGGTGCTGGCGAGTGAGTCCTATGCTGGGCAGTGGATTGTAGTTGGAACCCCTCTTGACGGATTCTCAATTCAGCCCACGGAGCTTTTCCTCGGAGGGCCATGGGAAAATCAAAGCATAACAATTCAATGCTACACTTCGGCTGTTCCGGGTACCGGGCGAGGCGATACCGTGATGATAACCGCTTCTATAACATTAGAACGATTTTTATCGGGACTCCCATATGGGCAGGCGATTCCGACTTTCGCGTTTTCCTTGGGCGGCTCAATTTCAAATCCTGAAACCGGGGAGTTGACTTCCTCTTGGTCAAAATCTCCTCCTACTAACCCAACTTTGCCAAGCATTGGTAAAATTTTGGAACCTGAGACGACGACAGCCTATTACCCCTACGATGGGGACATAATTGTAATTGAACCGCAATACGACAGGAGAGTACGTAAGTCCGTTATATTCTTGGCGGATTTCCAATATTCTGCAAGCAGTTACGCCGCTGCACTGACAGGCACGATTTCTATCATGCAAAAAACCGTTGAGGAATTCTGCAGCCCCTTTGCCGACTGGATTCCGCAAGCATTGTCGGGCGACGAGGACGCGCCTCACACTTTTTTCTCAGGTTATGTCAGCTATGAGCTAACGCTTGAAGTGCATAGCGAGTACGCTTCCCCATGAATATCATGAGAAATGGCCGAACAAAACCCCTGCTCATCATTCTGTCCTTAGTCCTTGGAATAGGACTTATGCTGTTATATTTTGCTCGACATCAAGATCAAAGCGCTGTATTTACCAATGGCCGGGGCGTTGCAAAGAAATCGCTCTCAAGCCGTCCGTCTAACACTTACACGCAGGGCCAAACATCTACAAAAGAGGAGCCCTCTAATCAATTTCAAAAATCTAATTACTTTGGGAAAAAAGTATTTATTAATAAACCTCTACTTTTAAGCAACGGCAGCATAAACCCGGTCATAATTAGAGAATTTCAGTTAAGCAATGAAGAACAATTGCTTTTGGTCAAAACTCTTCAGGTTTTAGCAAACTCCGTAGCTGAAAGAGCCAAAGCCAATTTAGTGGTAGATCCAGTTTTGACAGATGAGGCAAAGGGAGTAACTGCCTACAAAATAGAAGCTTTTCCAAAAGACGGTGTAAAAATACTAGAAGACTTTAAAGTTAGTCTGATCGACGCCTTTGGAAAACAACGAGGGAAGGATATTTTTGAATTATTTCCCGCTCATCTTTATTATGGGAATATGGGCACTAACGATATCAGTGTTACATTCTCGGAGCAGGATGTGGGTGATGGCATTATGGTCATCGGTGTGAAGTGTCTGGAGACGAATCCAACGACAGGTCAGATGGACTTGAAACGCGAAGGAAGCTTTGAACAGCTTAATAAATTTCTACCGGGAGTTTTCGATGTCAAATCGGTCAACCGCTAGGAGGAGAAAATGGAAATGCGGACGAATGGCGCTAAGTGAAGCGCGTCCTTCGGGAAATTGGCACGGAAAATGGGGGCGGTGTGTATAAATTGACAAACTGAACCGATGAACCGCCCTTCTGATTGCCCTATCCTCTGCCTGAACCTGGCGCGGCGTCCTGATCGGCGCATCCAGGCATGGCAGCAGTTCCGGCGGGAGAAGCTGGATGTGGCGCGGATAGTGGCCCCGGATGCGATGCATGTGACGGAGGCCCGTGGCTGGCGGAACAAGGGAGCGCGGGCCTGTGCGGCGGCACACCGTCTGGCATGGCGGGAGGCGCGGCGGGCGGGCGCGGAGGCGGTGATGGTGTTTGAAGATGACGTGGTGCTGTGCCGGGGATTCCGGGAGCGGCTGGAGAATCTGGAACTGCCGGAGGATTGGGCGGTGGTGTATTTCGGCTGTGTGTTCCGCACGCCGCCTGAGATCGTAACGCAGGGCCTCCGGCCTGCCGTGCCGCAGTCCGTCCCGGCTGCCGGAGTGGGTGGCGGGGAGGAGCAGGCCGGAGGCACTGCGGAACGGCAGCCGGGACGGGCTGCGTTGCCGCGCCTGCTGCGGGTGACGGGACCGACGTGGGATATGCATGGCTACATGATCCGGCGGCGGGTGTGGGAGGAGATGGGGAGGGATTTGGCGAAGTGCAGTTGGAGACAGCGCGGAGGGGAGAGTGGTGGAAATAGAGAGGCGGGGCAGACGGGAAACCCGGCAGGGAGGAAGAAGGAAGACACGGCGTGCGACGTGATTTTGGCAGAGCAGCACGGGAGGTTTCCAGCGTACGCGGTGTGGCCGCCGATGGCGTGGCAGGTGACGGGCCTGTCGAACAACGAGAACTCCGTGCGGGGGAACTACCGGGCGGATGGGACGCAAGCGATTCATCGTGAATGTATCCGGCACCTGCCGGGAAGGGAGGATGAGGAGGCGGCGGCAGGGAGGGACAGGGCGAAGGAGCGGAGCATCATAAAACGGTGGGGCGAGGCTCCCGCTGAACCCATTCTAAAGAGGACGGAGGCGGTGCGGAGCCTGGATGTGGAGGTCCGCGAGAATCAGGCAGGAACGCCTGAAGCTCCGCGCCCGTTTGAAGTGGGCTTGGCAGGAGCCGCGCCCCACCAGGTTTTGAAAAGGCCTGCGGGAGCATCGCTCCAGGCGGGGCGCGGGATTCTGATCAGTCCTTACTCTGCGGAATCAGAGCGGATGGCGTACGCGGCAGTGCGAAGTCTGCGGCTGCGAAATGCGGACCTGCCGGTGTTGGTGCTGGCGCAGGACTACCTGTGCGGACTGGACTGGCGCGGACTGGCGCAGGTGAAGTCAGTCCGGGCGGCGGAACCACACCGGTCGGCGTACATGTGGTTCAACAAGCTGGCGGCGCTGGGGCAGTCGCCGTTTGCGGAGACGGTCTTCGTGGACTGCGACTTTTACTTTGCGCGCGATCCCTCGCCCTGGTTCGATTTGCTGGGGACAGATGACTTCACGTATTTCAACTGCCTGCGCGCGGCAGCGGACATCCCGGACGCCACTTTCCCCAATCTCGCCAATGTTCGCCGGATGCGGGAGGAGTTTGGGGTAGCCGCCACTCCCATCGTCGTGGGTGGTGGACACTTTTTCCTGCGGGCCGGCTCGCGCGGGCGGGGGCTCCTGGACCGTGTGGGTGAGTTGATGCGCGACGCCATGGAGATCGGGCCGGCTTCACTCTATCACCGCATGGCGGGGCCGGGCAATGTCCCGGCATCGGATGAACTGGCGGCCTCCATCGCAGCGGTGGAGCAGCAAATCAAACTGCCTGTGCTGTCACCGGGCTCGCCATGTCCCGTAGGAATGTTCATTTGCCCTCACCAGCGGGAGGAGGTTTTCGATTTCCCGCACGGAGAGGCTTCCTTCTACTGCACCTGGGCCGGAGGGAGACTGGCGCCGGACGCAGTGCATTTCGCCGCGCACAGTAAACAGCACACGGCTTATCAAAACTGGATCTCAGTCTGTTGCGATCCAGGGCCGGGCCAACGCCCGCCCGCCTCCCGCACCGCCGCATGAAACGCTGCTTCCTCTTCGATCTTGGATTTCATCACGGCGAAGGCCTGCGGTATCTGTGGGATCAGTATCAGGTGGATGAAAACTGGGCGGTGTTTGCCTTTGAACCAAACACAACCTGCCGCCGGCAGTTGCTGCGGGCAAATGCGCTCATGATGCCACGGGTGACGGCGATGCCTTTCGCGGTTCATACCGCGGCAGGGCCGGCGGCATTCCAGCGCGAGGCGCGGGGTCCCGGTGACATCGAGGACGGACAGGGATCGCATCTGGCCGGGCTGGATTTCCATCTCGACGCGCAGGGCGGCGGTCAGGAGGAAGTGTGGAAGGTAAACTTCCCCCTGTTCCTCCGCGCGCTGATTCCGTCAGCAAGAGAGGGTGCATTTGTCGTGGTGAAAATGGACATTGAAGGTGCCGAGTACGACATTCTCCGCGCCATGCTGGCGGATGGCAGCATTGATCTCGTGGACGTGCTGCATGTGGAATTTCATCACCGGCTGATGCCCTCGGAGTCGGAAGAGACGACGGAGCAACTGCGGGCGGAGTTGCGGGAGCGGGTGAAGTTCATCGAGCACTGGTAAGCCGTAAAAATTTTCTCCGCAATTGTTGACACCGGAGCCGTATTTCCTTTATCATATCAAAAATGAACCGATATGATTCAGGGCTAAAATATGATAGCGGCGTACGCTGGGATGAACCCGGTGCGCCAGACCAGCCCACTTTCACCCCGAAACTCAAACACCATACCAAAACCTACCGTATGAACGACAAACAACGCAATCAAGTGCAGCGACTCCTCCGTGTGGAGGGGTTCTGCGAAGACCAGGCCACGGCCTTCACTAACACGCCCGCCAAACCTGGCGATGCGAAATTCACCGCCGCGAGAGCGGGGATCGTGGCCCTCGTGCCGCAGATCACCGGACAGCAGGCGATCCAGGCGGGCGGGGGATTCGGCCAGGCGTCCGTGGATCAGGAAGTGGAACGGCAGGAACTGGTGGAACTGCTGCGCACCGTGAACCGCACGGCGGGAGCCATCGCAGAGGACAATGCGGACCCGGGACTGATGGACCGCTTCCGCATGCCGCACGGCAACAACGATATGGAACTGGCCGCGCGGGGAGATGCCTTCGCCGATGCCATCGAGGAACTGAACCTGGCGGCGGCATTCACCGCGCATGGCTATGAAGGCGATGTCGTCCAGAATCTGCGCGATGAAGCTGCGGATGTACGCGAAGCCGAAACGGCGCAGGGCGGCGCGCTGAGCACCCAGGCGGGTGCCACTGCCAGCCTGCCCTCCCTGCTGCGTGCCGGCCGCAACATGGTGAAGTGCCTCGATGCCGTGATCCATAACCGCTTCCGCAACAACCCGGGCGTGCTCGGTGCATGGAAAACCGCGAGCCACGTGACCGCGACACCCTCCGGCGGCGCTGCTCCCCCGGCTCCGCCCGCTCCCCCGGCCCCGCCAGTCTGAAGCGTCTCCTGCTGGCGGAAACCGCCCTCCACAGCACAGCGGTTGCCCTGAGGTCGGCATCGGTGTTTTTTCCACCGCATGTCAGACCAAACGCCAGACCAAAGACCAGTCATCGTTGCAGGCCTGGGCCGTCTCGGCCTGAGAATCGTGCAATTGCTGCGCGAGCAAGGCCTGCCGGTGCGCGTCATCAGCGATCCGGGGGTGCAGCCGTGGCACTTGCGCGAGGCGGGGGAGGCCGGTGCGGAGGTTTTTCCCGGTGATTTTCGCGATCCTGAAATCTGGAAGAGCGCCGGAGCTGCGGAGTGCCAGGCGGCCATCGTCACCAGCGCGGACGACAGCCGGAATCTGGAGACGTCCATCCGCATAAAACGACTCGCGCCCTCGCTCCGGATGGTGACGCGGGTGGACGCCCCGCATCTCGGACACCGGCTCCAGCGGGACTTTGAACTGCACGCGGCACTCTGTCCGGCGGCACTCTCGGCGGCGCATTTTGTGAAATGCGCTCTGGAGGCTTCTGCGCAAGACTATGCATCGCCAGCCACCCGCCCGGTGGTGATGCGGCGGCGGACTTCGTGGCAATCGCTGGTGCTCATTCTACTGGGCTCCTGTCTTCTGGCAGGCACGCTGGTTTTTCACTTCGCCAAAGACATGCCGTGGATGCACGCCGCTTATTTTACCGTCACCATTCTCACCACCGTCGGCTTCGGTGACTATCACCTGCATAGGGATCCGGCATGGCTCCAGGCTTTTGGCATGTTGCTGATGCTCGCCGGCATCACGCTCATCGCGCTGCTGGTCTCTTTCTTCAGTAATTTTCTGATAACCGGTGAGGCGACGCGTGCTCAGCATCAGCGTGCGGCACGGCGGCAGCGGCGGCATGTCATCGTGGCGGGCATGGGCTCGCTGGGCCACGCCGTCGTGCGCGATCTCCAGGAGCGCGGCGTGCAGGTGGTGTGCATCGAAATGGACAGCGCCCTCGCCGCTACTGCCGCCGCGCTGCTTCATGCGCCCGTCATCGAAGGTGATGCCACGGAGCCGGAAACGCTGCTGCGTGCGGGAGTGGACCGCGCGCGCGCCGTGATGGTCGTGACGTCCGCGGACGGTGTGAATCTGGAGATCGCCCTTCGCGCGCGCACCCTCACCGAGCAGCACCGGCCCGAGGCGCCGCTGCCGGTCATTATCGCCTGCCAGGATGAACTGCTCGCCGCACGCCTTCGCGCCGCGAGCAATTGCTACTTCCCCCTCTCCTCCGCGGAAATGGCGGCGCCGGTGTTCATCACCAGCGCCCTGAACCATGAGCAAACAGGCCACAAAGCGGCATCCGGCAGCACCTGAACGCAGATCCCGTCGCCCTCTGTCGGTCTGAGTGGGAGCAGCGGGCAGCATTCCTTCAAAACAACTCGCTTGGCATGTTTGCCCGTGGCGGCTCTGTCCGGAGATACACTATGAGTCCTCAGTCCCCTGTTTCACTTGCTCTATCCGTTTCTATGTCCCGCTGGTGGCGATGCCATATCCTGGTCGCGGCCGCACTGGCCACGATTTTCATGACCCCGCGGCAGACGCGCGCGCAAACCCCGGGGTCGCTGGATGATCTCTCTGTTGGGATCGCGACGAACAATGGCACCGCCGAATTCGTCCAGGTCGTGGCCGCACAGACGGATGGGAAGCTCCTCATCGCCGGAGCCTTCAATCAGGTGAATACCGATGTGCGGCTCCGCATCGTGCGGCTAAATCTTGACGGAACGGTGGATGCGAACTTCAAACCCTGGTTTGACGGCGCCATTTACGGTCTGGCGGTGCAGGGAGACGGGAAGATTCTGGTCGCCGGGCAGTTCACCAACATTTACCCGGACGGGAACGGAGCGGCCACTCCCATCCCGCGGCAGTACATCGCGCGGCTCAATGCCGATGGCTCAGTGGATGCGGGCTTCAACCCGCGTGCGAATGGCTATGTGCGCGGCCTGCTGGTGCAGCCGGATGGAAAGATCGTGATTTCGGGCGGCTTTTACAGTCTCCAGCCGAATGGGGCGGCTGCCTCGATCGCGCGGAACAAGATCGCCCGCGTCAATACCGACGGCACGCTGGATCCGGTCTTCGATCCCAAGCCCAACGATAACGTCACGGGTATCGCCTTGCAGCCGGATGGGAAAATTCTCCTCGGCGGAATCTTCGGAAACCTCCAGCCCAACGGTGCCGTCACCACGACCAACCGAAGCCGCATTGCGCGGGTGAATGCCGATGGCACGCTCGACACGGCATTCAATCCCAACCCCAGCGGCAACCAGGTGAGTTGTATGCTGGTGCAGCCGGACGGGAAGATTCTCGTCGGCGGGAATTTCTCCAGCTTCCAGCCCCTGCCTGGCATCACGACCACTCAGCGCCGCTTCGTCGCGCGGCTCAATGCTGACGGCACCGTGGATCAGGTGTTCGATCCCAGGGCGAGCACGAATGTCTATAGCCTGGCCATGCAGGCCGACGGAAAGGTGATCCTCGGCGGTGAATTCACCACCTTGCAGCCTAACGGTGCAGCCGGCACCACCACGCGAAATTACATCGCCCGCGTGCATGCCGATGGCACGCTGGATACCGGGTTTGCCGCCAATCCGAACGGACCCGCCTACGCCGTTGGCCTGCAGGCGGACGGCAAAACCCTCGTCGGCGGCGTATTCTATTGGTGGAACTTCAATCAGCCCGATCAGACCCAGCGTCGGCTCTTCGCACGACTGCACAACGACGCCGCAACCCAGACGCTGACAGCACCAGGCGGCACGCAGTTGCTCTGGGAACGCGGGGGCTCATCGCCAGAGGTCTCGCAGGTGACCTTTGAACAAAGCACCGACGGCGGAACTGTCTGGACCGCACTGGGCAATGGCACCCGGGTGGGCACCACACCCAACTGGCAACTCTCCGGTCTCGCCCAGCCCGCCACCGGCCGGGTCCGCGCCCGCGGCCGGACTCACGGCGGCTATTTCAATAACAGCTCATGGCTGGTGGAGTCCACTCTCACTCTAGCCGCGCCGAGCAGCATCGCGGCGTGGCGGACGACCTTCTTCGGTGCGGCCACTGCGAACATTGGAAATCTGGATGACTTCGATCACGATGGCGTGGTGAACCTCCTCGAGTTCGCCTTCGGCACCAACCCCGCCAGCACCGCCGGTGGCCTGGCTCCGCTGCGATACACCGGCACCTTCGCCGGCGGCGGCGTCATCACGGCCACGGGGCAGCCGGTCACGCTCATCGAAGGCAGCGACATCCGCGCCGTCTTCGTGCGGCGCAAAGACCACCTCACCGCCGGACTGACCTACACTGCACAGTTCAGCGCCACCCTCGCCTCGTGGCATGACAGCACCGCCACTCCTGCTGTCCTCGCCGACGACGGCACGTGGCAAATCGTCAGCGTGCCTTACCCCGCACTCGTCGGCGGGCAAGTGCCACACTACTTCCGCGTCAGCGTGACCACTGCAGCAGGACTGTAAGCGTGAGGCTTGCCGGACGTTTTTTCTTCATAAGCATGAGTGTGTGCTTGTAGATCTGGCGGCGCATCCTTAATCCGGCCCGAATTCCTCCCATGAACAAAATCCTGCTCCCCATCCTCGTCGGCTCACTGGCCCTGCTTTCTTCCTGCACAACTCCTGCCCCGCCGCCGGCTGCTGCCGCCTCCGTTAATCCCCTGCTCGGCACCTGGAAATTCGACTTCACATCGTCCGTCGTTTACAACGCGGCCTATGCGGCCAACGCCGGGCTGAGCGACGCGCAGCAGGCTCAGACGAAGAAGTTCATCGGACTCATGGAAGGCTCCACCGTCACCTTTACTGCAGACACCATCAGCACCGTTGCTGACGGCAACACCGAGAGCATGAAGTACACCGTGAAGTCCTCCGATGCGAATGGCAACGTGGTGATCGCAAACTCCGCCGGTGCTGAATCCACCTACAGCGTCAGTGGAACCACCCTGAGCAACACCGTTCCGGAATACAATTTCGTCACGGTCTATAAGAAGCAGTAGTCGCGCGACCTCCAGAAAAGTATGAGAACCGGAATGGTGAGGCCACCGCCAATGCGGAACTGACCGGCGCATCATCGCCTGCCATAATCCCCCCATGTCTCTCACTCGCCGCCGTACTCTGATGCTCCTCGCTGCTCCGCTCACGCTTCGCGCGGCGGACAACGCAAATACCCCGACCACCCCGAAGAAGGACACTGCCGGCGACCGGAGCCTGACAGTGGACGGGAAGTTGCCCAATGTCCTCATTCTGGGGGACTCCATTAGCATCGGATACACCCGCGCGGTGCGGAAGGCCCTCGCTGGAAAGGCGAACGTCTTTCGCCCCATGAACGCGAAGGGAACTGCACCGGAAAACTGCGGTGACAGCGTGATGGGTGTGGCTGGCATTGCGAAATGGCTCGGTGACCGCAAGTGGTCCGTGATCCACTTCAACTGGGGCCTCTGGGATTTGACCTACCGGGATCCAGCCAAACCAAAATCCGGCAACAGGGACAAGGTGAACGGCAAGCTCTCTGTGACGCTGGAGGACTACGCGGCCAATATTGAGAAACTGGTGACCGCGATGGAGAAGACCGGTGCGAAGCTTATTTGGGCCAGCACCACGCTGGTGCCGGAGGGCGAAAGCGGGCGCAAGGTGGGCGATGATTTGAAATACAACGCCGCCGCTGCCGCCGTGATGTCCCGGCACAAGATCCCCACGGACGACCTCCACGCCCTGACAGTGCAGTTTGCCGGCAAGCATTTCACTGGTGCCGGCAATGTGCATTTCACCGATGAGGGCAGCGTCCTTCTTGGGGCGCAGGTGGCGGAGCACATTCGCAAGGCGCTCCCCTGATTCGCCGCCCGTCGCTGCCGTCCTCTTACCGGCTGATGTCCTGCTGCTTGAGGATGTGGAATCCCTTGCCCTCCATCACGGAGGCTCCGAATTCGATGTCTTCGAGGTGCAGAGCCATGGCGGCGAAGCCGTCCGGCTGGATGAGGAGCGGGTAGGCGAAGTGAATGTTGGTCTCGGCCTGGAGGAAGGCGGTGAGGCACTTGCTGAGGCCCTGTGCGCCCTGCTTCAACTGCACCACCAGCACTTCGCTGATGCCGAAGGGAATGCCCCGCTCGATGAAAATCGTCTCCACGGTTTCGGGGTCACTCACAATGAGGCGGGCGACGGTGACGTCCACGCTGTCCTGGAGGCTGAGGCCGAGGACGAGAACGTTGGCATCCTCGAGGAGCTTCACTACGCTCAGCAGTGCGCCGGCGCGGTTGATGAGGAAGACGGAGAATTGTTTGACGTAGGGGCTCTGGTGGGCGGTATCGGTTTCCATGGGAATAAATCAGGGCTGCGTTTTCGGGGGCGCGGCGGGAACATCATCAATGAGTTCCGCCATGAGGGAATCGAGCAGTTTGAGGGTGGCGGCGAGGCGTTCCGCAGCGGTCGCGGGGGTAGTTTCGTCCGGCCAGATCTTTGTCAATGACTCCAGGCCGGCGACGAGCGCGGCGAGCGTCTTGGATTCGTGACCGGCAGTGAGTTTCACCGTGCGGGAATGCAGATCGGCGAGGAGGGATATGGACCAAATGCACGGCTGCTGCGGCGGTATCGGCTGTTTCGCAGCGAAGCGGGCACCGGTGTGCATCGCCTGCAGCCAGCAGCCGGTGCGTTCCAGGTCCGCGAGGGCCTCGTCCTTTTGCGCGGCGAGAAACTGCGCATGCCGGGCCATCAGGCCGGTGATTTCTCCCCGCACGGCGGCCCAATCGCCGGCATCAGCGAGATCGGTCGGCTTTTGTCGCAGACTGCTCATCTGCCGGGCGATGCCCAGGGTCATTTCCAGAGTCGCCATGTCCGTGAGGAGATTGCGTATCTGCTGCGCATCACGCGACTCCGCCGCGAGATAACAGTCGGAACAGACCGCGCCGAGCGCCAAAGCCGCCTTGTAGCGGTCTCCGGAGACCCGGGGGATGGTTTCGCGGAAAAATGCGCGCCACTGTGGCCGCGTGTCTTTAGTGAGGGCGGCGAAAAGATCCGGCGGCAAAACCTGCTCGGCAACGACCGCCTGGACGGACGCACCTCCACGAGGCTCCTGCGCCGCGCACGCCAAGACCCCGGCCAGAGACAGGCTAAGGATAGCGCCGGAAAGGGATCGGGCAGACACGGTCAGGATTGAAAAGAAACGGGGCACGAGGCCATTGTACCCCGCATCGGCTTCCCCCGCAATGCTTTGAGTGACAACTTCAGCGATCACGGAACGGCTGGCGGACTGGCGGATGTGTTGTAAGAGGCGAAAATGAACCCGACCCCTGCCCCAGTAGTGACCACCGATGAGATGCGCGCTCTGGAGGCGGCTGCGGTTCTGGCGGGGACGACGGAAGAGGCGCTCATGGAAGCGGCGGGCGCGGGAATGGCGGAACTGGCCCGGCAGTTTTGGCCGCAGCCGGGGGCGGCGGTGGTGTTTTGCGGCAAGGGTCACAATGCCGGGGATGCCTGTGTGCTCGCTCGGCATTTGCTGGCGGCGGGTTGGTTTGTGGAATTGCGCGCGGCATTTCCGGCGGAGACCTGGCGGGACTTGGCGAAGCAGAAACTTGCCGACATCGCGGGGCAGGTCGCTTTTAAGGAGGTGGAAAGTGAGGAGGTGCCGGCACGCCGCCCGCTTCTCCTGGTGGATGGATTGCTGGGAACGGGGGCGGGAGGCGCGTTGAGAGAACCTGTGAAGGCGGCGGCACGGACGATGAATGCCCTGCGGGTTCGGCATGCGGCGGAGACGCTGGCGATAGATGTGCCGTCGGGACTTGATGCGGACACAGGAGCGACGGATGCCGACACCGTGGTGGCGGATGTGACGGTGACTCCGGGTTTTCCAAAGTGCGGATTGCTCGCAGCGGGCGCGGAGAACTGCGTGGGCAGGATCGCGCTGGTGCCGCTGGCGCTGCCGCTGCCGGGGAAGGCGGCGGAGCGGGCGCAAATCATCACGCCGGGGCAACTCCGCCAGTTGCTGAAGCGGCGCGCGTTTTCCATGCACAAAGGCCAGGCGGGTCGCGTGGGGATTGTCGCCGGTTCGCGCGGGCTCACGGGAGCGGCGCGTCTGGCGGCGACAGCGGCAGTGGCTGCCGGCGGCGGACTGGTGACGCTGTTTTGCCCGCATGATGTTTATGAAATACTGGCCGCAGCATGTCCGCCGGAAGTAATGGTGCGTGCGGTAAATTCGTGCCGCGAGGTGATGGACTTTCCGCTGGATGCCATCGGCATCGGACCCGGCATCAGCGGCACGCCGCCGCCGTATATTGCATCGCTCCTGCGTGATGATCCGCGGCCGCTGATCGTGGACGCGGACGCGCTCAACGTGATGGCCGCGCACGGCATTTCCCTGGCGAACAGAACCGGTGGCCTGCGGTTGCTGACCCCTCACCCCGGGGAACTGGCGCGGCTGGTGCAGGCGTTCACTCCCGGAGCGGACGATCCCGCTCTGGCCGTGGCGGCAGTGATGAACGCGACAGTGCTGAGCAAGAGCGCGCGCAGTGTGATCATCGAGCCGGGACGCCCGCCTCTATACAATACCACCGGCCACCCGATGATGGCGAAAGGCGGCTTCGGTGACGTGCTGACGGGTTTTTGCACGACCTTCGCGGCGCAGGGTATCGCACTTCGCGATGCCGCGGCGCTGGGTTCGTGGCTCCTCGGTTTCGCCGCCGAAAAGGCGCGGCTCCAGGATGGCGATGCGGTGGAAAGTTTCACGCCGTCGCGGCTGATCGAAATGTCAGGCCGGGCACTGGCCGGCACATTGGACAAGGCGGAGGTGAAGTTCTTCAAGAAGCTGGTCAAGGCGCTGGCTTTCCTGCAACAGAATCCCCGCCACCCAGGTTTGAACTCTCACGAGATTGAGGACCTGACGAAGAAGCTTGGGCTCAAGGTTTTTCAGTCCTATCTGGAGAACAACACGCCGGCCGCCGGCCGCCTGTTCTGGGCGTATGGACCGGACCAAGGCGACCTCACCGTCCTGGCCATTGAACCGCATCCGGAAGACCAGAAACGCGGTGCATATCAGCGAATCAAACTTTCCGCACTGCCCGCCGCCAGATCCAAGCCCGACCGGAAAAGCTGATCAAGGCCCGCGCCGGAGCTCGGCGACGACGGCTTCAATCGAATCAAACGGCTGCTTCATGCGC
>JANOZA010000645.1:0-8226 GCA_031429155.1 Verrucomicrobiota bacterium
GAAATCGGCGACGGCTGACAACTCGAAGCTGGTGAGCGCCCAGAACATGCGGCCGATGCGGTCGAGTTGCTCGCGGGCGCCGGTGAGGTTCAGCTTGAGGCGGTCGTGAACGTCTTCGTCGAAGTTCTCCAGGAGCTTCTGCCGGGTCTCGGTGAGGCGGGCTTTGATCTGCTCTTCCAGTTCCTCCTGGAGTCGGGCGAACGCGGCGGAGATTTCGTCCTGACTGCGGCACTGCTGATAAATCTCCAGGACCCGGCCCTCGAAATCCAGGCCGGATTCGATGCTGCCGAGGACTTCATCCGATGCGCCGAACACGCCGCTGAAGAGGTTGAACTTGCTCTCCAGGAGTTCCTGCACGCGGCGGTCGGCTTCGTTGCGCTCGTTGAGGAAGTTGATGACGACAACATCGTGCTTCTGGCCGTAGCGGTGGCAGCGTCCGATGCGCTGCTCAATGCGCTGCGGATTCCAAGGCAGGTCGTGGTTCACCACGAGAGCGCAGAACTGGAGATTGATTCCCTCCGCGGCGGCCTCCGTGGCGATGAGGATTTCGGCGGAGTCGCGGAAGGTATCAATGATGGCGGTGCGAAGGTCCACGGCGCGGGAGCCGGTGGCGCGACCGGTGTCCTTGTTGGCCCGGGCCCATGATTCGTAGAGGGCGACGGAGTCGGGATCGGTGTTGGTGCCGTTAAAGGTGACGACTTTACCGGCGTGGCCATTCGCCTCCAGGAATTGGCGCAGATGAGCCTGAGTGCGCCGGGATTCCGTGAAGACGACAGCTTTCCGCGGGCCGGGCGGACTCATGGCGGCCATTTGCGTGAAGCCAATGTCGAGGGCCTTGAGCAGTGCGCGAGTCTTGGTGTCCACGCCCATGCTGCGCGCCCAGCGGATGTAGTCTTCGAGTTCCTGAATCTCTCGGCTGAGGCGGGCGAGATCAATGGGGGCGGCAAGGAGTGGTGCGGGCTCCGGCTCAGCGTGATCGTCCGGCAGGAGGTCGTCCTGATCTTCGAGGAGTTCGTCGAGCAGGTCTGGATCAATTTCGTCGCCGGCGATAAGTTGCTGGACGGCGGTGGCGTTCTGTTTCGCGTCCTCATGGAGGCGGAGCAGGCGGTCCAGCATGATCTCCAGTGTGCCGGCGACGGCTTGAGGGGAGGAGGCGAGGACTTTGCGAACGAGGAGGATCAGCAAGTGACGCTGGCCGGCGGGCAGCGCGTAGTTTTCCTCTCGTTGGAGAAATGCGGAGACGGCCTCGTAAAGCTGGTGCTCCTGGTCGGTGGGAAGGAACGGGCGCGTGATGAGCTTCCGCTCGGTGTACTTCACATATTCCAGGACGTCGCGGCGCAGCGTGCGCCAGCAGAACGAGCGCAGGCGGTCCCGCAGGCCCGCGAGATCGCCGCCGGCATTCATGTACTGCGTGCGGAAGGAGGGAAGGTCGCCGAAGAGGTTGTCGTCTATGAGCGTGGAGAGGCCGTAGAGTTCGAGAAGGGAGTTCTGGAGCGGCGTGGCCGTGAGGAGGATCTTCCGGCGGTCAGCCGTGGCATGGCGGATGGCCTGGCCGAGTCGGCTGCTCTCACGATAAGCGTTGCGGAGCTTGTGCGCTTCATCAATCACCACAATGTCCCACTCGACGCCCCGGACCTGGTCGGCACATGCCCCGGCGTAGTGCATGGAGGTGATGATGATGGCTTCCTGACGGAAAGGATTGGCGATGTCGGCCTTCCTCATGTCGCGGGCGGTCTTGGCGTCAATAATCACAGTGGGGAGGTTGAACTTCTCCTCCATTTCGAGCGCCCACTGCTTCCGCAGGGACGCGGGACAGATGACCAGCAGCCGGCGGCGGCGTTCGGCCCAGTACTGACAGAGCACGAGGCCGGCTTCCACCGTCTTGCCCAGACCGACTTCGTCAGCGAGCAACACGCCTTTCGCCAGCGGTGAGCGCAGGGCGAAGAGCGCGGCTTCGATCTGGTGCGGGTTGAGTTCCACGCAGGCATCGAAGAGCGCGCGTCCCAAGCGGTCCACGCCTTCTCCGCCCACACGGCTTAACTCGTGAGCGTAGAATTTGGCATGGTAGGGGGTGAGGCGCATCCGGTGGCTTTGCTCTCATTCAAATGGGAGACGGGATGGTTGGCAACGATAACTGTTCGCTGCCGGTATCCCGCGCCCGTCGGCGACGACCACGAACTTCATTCCGGCCAGGGCTCGAATCTCTTCTTCCAACTCCGCTCACAATTGAAGGCACCGGTCACCACGTGCTTTCTCGAGGCCGAATTCATGGACAATCCCGCCGTCGAGCAGGCGATATTGAGGAAGAGCCGCCCCGAAGTCTTCGACGCCCTCGCCGCAAGCATCGCGGAGACCGCCATCCGTGCAGCGGGAAAGTAGCCGCACCCGGATTTGCGCGCATTGCCGAACGGGCACCAAAGCGTAACCTCCGGGCCGGTGCCGGAGTCATTCCGGTCAATTCCACCCACCTCACGCCATGTTCACGCCCGCCGATGCCTCTCTCTGGACCCGCGAAGCCGCCGCCCACCTGCTCAACCGGGCCGGCTTCGGCGGCACGCCCGCCGACATTGAAAAACTCCACGCACTCGGCCGGGAAAAAGCAGTCGAGTCGCTCGTCTCCGGGGTGGAAGACGCGGACAAATTCCCCGTACCCGACTGGGCAAGACCGGAGGCCCAGCGCGAACTCATGCGGGAGATGATGGAGTCGCGCCGGGGAATCGAAGAGACGGCAGATGCGGAAACGAAGGAACAAAAACGCAGGCAAACAATCCAGATGGTCGTGCGCAAGCAGCGCGAGCAAGCGATGGAACTCATCGGCTGGTGGTTCTCCCGCATGAGCGGCAGCACCTGGCCGCTGCGGGAGAAGATGACGCTTTTCTGGCACGGCCACTTCGCCACCAGCGTGGAGAAAGTGAAGCAGACCGGCCTCATGGCGAAACAGAACGCGCTCTTCCGCACGCACGCGCTCGGCAGCTTCCGCGATCTGACCAAAGCCATCGTCAGGGATCCCGCGATGATGGTCTATCTCGACACCAACACGAGCCGGAAGGAGAAGCCGAATGAAAATTTTGCGCGTGAACTGATGGAACTCTTCACCCTCGGCGAGGGGCATTACACTGAGGACGACATCAAAGAATCCGCACGCGCGTTCACCGGCTATAACTTCCGCCCGGTCATGCCGGAGCCGGTTTTCCTGCCATTCCAGCACGACAACGGAGAGAAGACGTTCTTCGGCGAGAAGGGCCGGTGGCGCGGCGATGACATCGTGGACATTATCCTCAAGCAGCCGCAGTGCGCAAACTTCATCGCGGAGAAACTCTGGCGGTTCTTCGTCAGTGACACCCCGCCGGACGATGCCCAACACACCGCGCTCGCCGGGGCACTGACGAAGGCAGAATGGAAGCTCGCCCCGTTCCTCAGCACACTGTTCAACAGCGCGGAGTTCTATGACGCCAAAGTCATGCGCTGCCAGATCAAGAGCCCGGTGCAGTTTCTTGTCCAGACGCGGAAGCAATTGGAGCTTGGCGAGAATGTGCCGGCGTTCCTGCTCGCCGGAGCGCTGCAGCAGCTCGGCCAGGTGCTCTTTCGTCCGCCGAATGTCGCTGGCTGGGAAGGCGGGCGGGCGTGGATCAACACCAGCACGCTCCTCGCCCGCTATAATATTTCCGGCGCGCTCACCACCGGCAACACCGCCGGACTCCCTGGCCCGCAGGGCCGCGGCGGTGCACCCAACGCCATGCTCGAACGCCTCCGGGACCGCGCGCGCCGCGATGCCGGACGCAGCCGCGTGGCATGGTCATCAATCGTTCCGGAGGATGTCCGCAAAGACCCCGCCAAACTCATCGAGTCCCTCGCATGGCGCTTCTACAACGGCCCGCTCAACTCCGCCGACCGCGCGAAGTTCGAGGCCTTCACCAAAGAGAAGGCCACCGACAGCCTCAGCGATGAAGACCTCGGCCACCTCGCCCATCTCATGATGTCCACCCCGCAATATCAACTCTGCTGATCACCGATCACTGATCACTGATTACTTTTCTTCACCATGAACACCCTCCGCACCCGCCGCGAATTTCTCACCGGCTCTCTCCTTGGCGCCGGCACCGCGCTCACCGCACCCGCCTTTCTCCACCAAACGATGTCCGTGCTCCACGCTGCGGAATCCGACAAAGCCACGCAGCCCCTCACCGGCAAGGATGCGCCCATTTTGATCGTCCTCCAGCTCGCCGGCGGCAATGACGGACTAAACACGCTCGTTCCTCACAGCGACGACGCGTATTACAAGAGCCGCCCGCGTCTGGCCGTGGAGAAGAAAAGCGTGCTCACACTGAACGATCATGTCGGCCTCGCGCCGCAGTTGCCGTTTCTGAAAAGCGCCTTCGACGACGGCAAACTCGCCGTCGTGCAGGGGGTCGGCTATCCGAATCCCAACCGCTCGCACTTTCGCTCCACGGAAATCTGGGAGTGCGCCACCGATGCTGACAAGATCAGCAAGACCGGCTGGCTCGGGCGCTATTTCGACAACGCCTGCGCCGGGGCTCCGGACCCCACCGTCGGCGTGGCCGTCAGCCGCGAGCAGCCGCAGGCCTTCTTCGCGGAAAAAAACAGCGGCATCAGCCTCAGCAGCCCGCAGGCCTATCGCTGGGCCAATGACAAAGACCCCGACGCCCTCACACTTTTTGCGGATCTCAACGGCCCCGACACCGGCATGATGTCCGGCGCCAGCATCGGCACGCCCGGCGCGAAGACACAGCCGACTGCAGAGTCATCGCTCGACTTTCTCGAACGCACCGCGCTCGACGCCCGCGTCAGCTCTGACAAGATCACCAAAATCGCCGGCAACACCCGCAGCGGCGAGTATCCGCAGTCGCAACTCGGCCAAAGCCTCAGCCTCGTCAGCCGCATGATCTCCGGCGGCCTTACCGCCCGCGTCTATTACGTCAGCCACGGCGGATTCGACACTCACAACAATCAGGGCGGCACCCACCAGCGCCTGCTGAGCGAACTCGACGCCGGCCTCAGAGCGTTTTTCGCCGACATGAAGAACCTCGGCCTCGCCGACCGCGTCTGCCTGATGACCTTCAGTGAATTCGGCCGCCGCGTCGGCGAGAACGACAGCGGCGGCACCGACCACGGCACCGCCGCCCCGCTCTTCGTCATGGGCGCCGGCGTGAAACCCGGCCTCTACGGCAAACAGCCGTCCCTAACCGATCTCGACAAAGGCGACCTCAAATTCACCACCGACTTCCGCAGTGTTTATGCCACCGTCCTGACACACTGGATGAAGACGCCCGCAGAGAAAGTGCTGGGCCGCACCTTTGAGGATGCCGGGTTCATGGTGTGAGGAACGAGGGACGTGGGCCGATTCGGACTGGCCGCCGCTGAAACGCCGGTTCCGCAATCCGGACCCCGCCAGGGGTCACAGCCATTAGCGAGGCGTCGCAGACGCCTCGTCTCGTCCCCAACAAGGCCCGCACCCCGGCGGGGTACCAGCAATCAGAGACATCACCTCGCGCCCGGACGGTGCTGCGACCCCTCGCGGGGTCAGCGATTATTCTCTCGCTGTTCGAGGCGTCTGCGCTCGTTCCTCGCTGCGACGCCTCGCTACAGGCTGTGACCCCGACGGGGTCTCGCAGAGCAAGCAGAGTCCATTTGCTCGATAAATGGTCCGCCAAATTGGCGCGGCAACCTGCTTGTGTAACGGTCAGCTATCAAGAGGTAGACCCGATGCCTTCTCCGATACGGATTGCCTCCTGGAATCTGAATCATCGTGCCGGAGCCTCACGGTTCCGTCCCGAGGCTACCGATGCGGCAATTGCGCTCAATGTTGATGCGATCTTTTTCAACGAATACTATCCCAAGGCACACGGCCCCGTCTTTGCAGGTCGGTTGGCTGACGCCGGCTGGCGGCACCAAATCATTCCGCCGGAGCCGCCGGAGCGTTCCAATCGCACGTTTGTTGTCTCCCGTGTGCCTGTCGAAATGGACACGCTCGCGCTACCGCCATATTTTGATCACCAACTTCCTTCCAATCTGCTTTCAGTTCGCTTCCCTGATGCGGGGTTGCGGGTCATTGCACTTCGGGTTCCGGCCTATGAGCCATATCAAAAGGATCTGATACTGCGGAGTTGGGATTGGCTCGAATCGGTTGCGGGGGCGCTGGTTGACGAGGCAGCCGTGATTGTTGGCGACCTCAACGTCTGGCCGCATTCACCGCGTGCTCGCGGCGGTGATCATTTCCGCAGAATCCGAAACAAGGGTTGGTCGCTGGCCACGCCAGAATCAGAACCGAGCTACTTTTCCACCAGCGGAAATAAGAGCACACTCGACTACCTTTTGCACACCGGGAGAGTTAGGGCGTCGAACACCTTGTTCGTCACGAAGGCAGGCAGCCATATCCTTGCCGGTTCGCCCGGTGCCATATCCGATCACGCTGCGATTATCTCGGACCTGCAAGCCTGAGGTGGTGGTCATGCTGAAACAGATGAGGCCGCCGCAGTTTTGCCACGCCCCAGCCACCCATACAGCGCAGGCAGGATGAGCAAATTGAGCACGGTGCTGGTGACGAGGCCGCCGAGGATGACGAGGGCCATGGGATACTCGATTTCGTGGCCGGGGATGTTGCCGCGGATGACCAGAGGGACGAGCGCGAGGGCGGCACAGGCGGCGGTCATGAGGATGGGGGCGAGCCGTTCCATGGCGCCGCGGAGGATGAGTTCGGGTCCGAAGGGGACGCGCTCTTCTTTCTCCAAATGCCGGTAATGGCTGATGAGCATGATGCCATTCCGCGCGGCGATGCCGAGCACGGTGATGAAGCCGACGAGCGAGCCGATGCTGAGCACGCCGCCCCAGGTCCATGCGGCCACGACACCGCCGATGAGCGCAAAGGGCAGGCTGATGCCGACGAGCGCAGTGAGGCGCAGGCTTTGGAAGTCGGCCTGGAGCAAGGCGAGGATGCCGAGCAGCGACGCGAGGCCGAGCCAGAGGAGCCGCTGCTGCGATTCCTGGCGGGCGGCGAATTCGCCGAGGAATTCGGGGTGATAGCCGGCAGGGAAACTGAGCGCGCTGACTTTCTCCTGCACCTCGCGCGCAACTTCACCGAGCGTGTGGCCGGCGGTGACGTTGCAGGTGACATCGAGCCGGCGGGATGCGCCCTCGCGTTTGATCTCGTTGGGCGTGGGCAGGATGGCGACTTCTGCGACGTCGCCGAGCCTGACATGACTGCCAACGGGCGTATCGATGAGAAGATTGGCAAGTGCGGTGGCGTCGGTGCGGACCTGGGGCACGCCCCAAACGGTGACGTCGTGGACTTTCTGGTCTTCATAGACCTCGCCGGCTTTGCGGCCTTTGATGAGTGTGCCCACGGCCTGCCTGACAAGGCCGGGACTGAGGCCGTGGAGGGATGCGGCATCGTTGCGGAGTTTCACCTGAATGTGTGGCACGGTGTTGATCGGCTCGACTTTCAAGGCAGTGACGCCGGCGATGCCTTCCATGGCCTTGCTGATCTCCGAGCCTTTGGCGCGCAGTGTGGGGAGATCGGGGCCGAAGAGACGGACGACGATGCTGGCGCTGGCGCCGGTGAGCACTTCCTTCACACGCTCGCGCAGGTAGGTCTGCACGTCGCGATAGAGCCCGGGATAGCCGTCCACGATTTCGTTGATCTTCTTGAGCGAAGCGTCGTAGTCGGCACCGGGGTCGAGCGATATCCAGAGTTCGGTGAAGTTAGGGCCGACGACTTCGTCCCCGAGTTCCGCGCGGGCGATGTGGCTGCCGAAATGATTCACGCCGGGCACGGCGCGCAGTTCCTTGCTGGCTTGGATGGTGATGCGCGACATGGCCTCTACGGACGTGCCGGTTTTCTCCAGCCAGTGCATGAGGAAGTCGCGCTCCTGAAAGTTGGGCAGGTATTCCTCCTTCAAGCGGGTGAAGAGCCAGCCGCTGCCGACGAGCAGCGCGATGAGTGCCACCAGCGCGATCTTTGCGCGGCCAATGAAGAACGGGAGCACACGGCGGTAGCCTGACTTGAGCCAGCGCAGCAGCGGGCCGTCACCGCGGTGCATGGTGCGGCCTTTGAGAAGCATGAGGCTGAGCGCGGGCGTGACCGTGAGCGCGACGGCGAGCGAGGCGAGGATGGAAAGGATATACGCCAGCGCGAGCGGGCGGAAGAAGCTGCCCATCAGTCCATCGAGGAAGAAGACCGGCAGCGTGGTGAGCACGACAATGAGCGTG
>JANOZA010000646.1:0-5367 GCA_031429155.1 Verrucomicrobiota bacterium
GCCACTCTTCCTGCTCGGAGCACTCGCCATCGCGGGGCCGGTGATCTTTCACCTCATCCGCCGCACGACGAAGGACCGCCAGCGCTTCGGCTCGCTCATTTTCCTGGAGCCAACGCCGCCGCGCCTCACCAAACGCAGCCGCATCGAACACTGGCTTCTGCTCCTCCTCCGCGCCGCTGCTCTCGCGCTGCTGGCGCTGGCGTTTGCGCGTCCGTTTTTCAGAACGCACTCGCCACTCGGCGAAGCCGGCTCATCGCTGAATCGCACCGTCGTCCTGGTGGACACCAGCGCCAGTCTGCGCCGCGCCGGACTCTGGGATGCGGCGAAGTCCCGCGCGCTGGAAGCCGTGGAGAAGGCGGAAGGTGATGTCGCCCTCGCATCCTTCGACAACACGGTGACGACGCTGCTGACGTTTGAAAACTGGCACGCCGCCGCGCCCGACACGCGCGTCAGTCTCGCCCGCGAGCGCCTTGCCTCCGTCTCGCCCACATGGTCTGGCACCGATGCCGCCACGGCGCTCATGGCTGCCGCGGAAATGCTGGCGGAGTCTTCCACTGCCGTGGCGGGCCAGCGTGAGATTGTGCTCGTGACGGACGCCCAGGAAGGCAGCCGCCTCGAAAAAATCCAGGGCTACGAATGGCCGAAGGACGTGCGCGGGAAGATCGAAACCATCGCGCCTGAGCGTGCCGGGAATGCCGGCCTGCAACTCGCCGCGGAGGCGCGCGCGGAGGCGGATGTCGCCGCCGGCGTTCGTCTGCGCGTGAGCAATTCCGCCGACGCCACCGGTGAATCCTTCCAGCTAGGCTGGCAGTCGGCGGACGGCAAATTCGCCGGCGCGGCGCAGGATGTTTATGTCCCGCCGGGCCAGAGCCGCATCGTCTCACTGCCCTGGCCGGACGGGGGGCCAAAGTCCGGCAGCGTCCTGCTGCGCGGCGATGCCGAGGACTTCGACAACGTGGTCCACGTCATGCCGCCGCCAGCGGTCACCGTGCCCGTGCTGCATTCCGGTGCAGATGCAGAGCCGCGCGGCCCGCTGTTCTTTCTGCAAAAGGCCCTGCCCGCCAGTCGCGCGCTCACGGCATCGCTTTCGCATCATGCGAGGAGCGCGCTGCCGCCCGCAGAGTTGATCAAAGCCGCGCCACTGTGGGTCATCACTGCGCCGCTGGATGCGCGGGTGACCGCGGCAGCCAGCGCGTATGCCGCAGGCGGCGGCACGGTTTTCATCATGCTGCAAACGCCCGACATGGCGACGACGCTGCAAGGCATCGCTGCTGGCACGGCGCTGAAAGTGGAAGCCGTGAAGCCCGCGACCTACGCCATGTTCGGCACCATAGACTTCAGCCATCCGCTCTTCGCCGCGTTCGCCGAACCGCGCTTCAGCGACTTCACCAAAATCCGCTTCTGGAACTACTGCCGTCTCGACGCCGCGGCTTTCCCCCATGCCAAAGTCATCGCCAAATTCGACACTGGCGATCCCGCCATGCTGGAAGTGCCGCGCGACAAAGGCCGCGTCTTCATTCTCGCCGCGGGCTGGCATCCAGCGGCCAGCCAGTTGGCGCTGTCGTCGAAATTCCCGTCACTCATGGCCAGTCTGCTCGCCAGCACCGGTGCCGGCGCGCAATTGCCCGCGCAGTATTTCGCCGGCACTGCGGAGTTCAAAGAGCCGGGCTTGCAGCAGCTCACCAAAGACGGCCAGTCGCGCGAGGTCGCCGTGAATCTCGACCCCGCCGAATCGCGCACCGCGCCGCTGGCCGTGGAGGAGTTTGAAAAACTCGGCGCGCCCGTCGCCGTCGAGGCGAAGCCCGCCGCTGCGCCGGATGCCGCTACTGAATCGCCCGCCGCAGCCGCCGAAGCCGAGGGCCGCCAGAAGCTCTGGCGCTGGCTGCTGGCCGGCGTGCTCGCCGTGCTTTTTATCGAAACCCTGCTGGGCATCCGCGCCGCCCGCACTTACTCTGCCACCGAAGGAGGAACATCCGTATGATTGACCAAGCTCTTTTCGCCCGACTCGAACCAACACTGACCCGGCTGCGCTGGCGGCGAGTTTGGACCGGCTCTGCTCTCGGACTCATTGTGGCCGCTGCCGTTGCCTGGTATGCGCACACTCAGGTCAATAACTATACTTCCATGGAAGTGGAGACACCGCCGGAGAGGTGGGCGTGGTTTTCAGAATTCCGCCGGCAATGGTTGCCCGGCGGCTTGCTGCTCGGTTCCCTTGGGGCGCTCATTGGGTGGTCGTTGCAGCCAAAGCCCAGTCGCGTGGCCAGAGAAGTAGAGAGCGAATTTCCAGATCTTGATGGGCGACTGACCACTGCGCTGGAACAGAAGCCCGGAGACGACGGCAACTTCAGCTTTCTCCAAGCACACTTGTTCGCAGAGACCATCCGCCACAGCACTGAGAAGGACTGGTTGCGGGCAGTGTCTCCCGCTTCTGTCAACTGGACCCGCGCCACCTTCGTGGCTGCACTGGCATTGTTTATCTCCTGTTGGGTGCAGTTGCCCAACTATGCAACGTCACCTGGTGAGGTCTGGCTCAACACAGAGAATGGCGTGAAAGTCACTCCCGGCGACGCGGAGTTGGAGAAAGGCTCTGCGCTCGTACTGCTGGCGCGCTTCACCAGCACGATGCCGGCGGCGGCGGAACTGGTGATCGGCGACAGCGCGGAATCCGAGCGGCGCATTTCGCTCACTCGCAGTCTGAGCGATCCGGTCTTTGGCGGATCGGTGCCGGACGTGAAGGAGCCGTTCACTTATAAGGTCGCGTGGGACGGCGGCGGCACGCGGGACTACAAGGTGAGCGTCTTCGAGTTTCCGAAACTGGAGCGCAGTGATGTGACGCTGACTTATCCCGACTACACGAAGCTGCCGCCCAAGCGCATCGAGGATACGCGGCACACCGCGGCGGTGGAGGGCACGCGCCTTGATCTGGAACTGGCGCTGAACAAGCCGGTGGTCTCCGCGGTGCTGGAGCCGCGGAAGGCGAAAGACGCTGCCGTGGCCGCGGCGGAGCTGACGCTGGAAGTCTCGCCTGACAAAGCCTTCGCTGTGCTCCGCGGCTACACGCCGGAGAAAAACGCGCGCTACGATCTCGTGCTCACCGATGCCGACGGACGCCGCAGCAAGCAGTCGGTGCCGTTCTCCTTCGACGTGGTGCCGAACCGCGTGCCGGAGATGAAGCTGGCGTCGCCCAAAGGCGATCAAAAGCCGTCGGCGCTCCAGGAGATGCTGTTCGATGGCACGGTGTGGGATGACTTCGGCGTCGTGGCCTGCGGTCTGGAAGTGGCGACGCCGGGCGGCGAGGCGGTGATGGTGGAGTTCGGCAAAGACGTGCCGGCGAAAGAGAAGCGCGCCTTTCAGGAGATGCTGCGCTTTGAAGAACTGAGCGCGGCGCCGGATCAGTTGTTCGCGTGGCACACCTGGGCGGATGACATCGGTCCCGATGGCAAAGTACGCCGGACGAAGGGCGATTTGTTCTTTGCGGAGATCCGGCACTTTGAGGAAATCTTCCGTCAGGGCGAAGGCATGGAAAGCCAACAGCAACAACAGCAGCAGCAGGAACAACAACAGCAGCAGGGTCAGGGCGAGGCCACGGAGTTGGCGAAGTTGCAGAAGCAGATCATCAGCGCGACGTGGAAGCTGGCGCAGAAGAATCAGACGGATCGGTCTGATCCGTCGGATCGGACGGATCCGGCAGATGAGAAGCGCACTGCCGACGTAAAAGTGGTTCGCGATTCCCAGGAAGACGCCCACACACAGGCCGGTGAGGCGTCCACAGAAGCCGTCGGCGAGCCGCAGACAGCGGCGCTTTGGCAGTCCGTGCTCCAGCACATGCAGCAGGCGCTGGAGCGGCTGGACAAGGCCACGGCAGCCCCGCCGGACCTGGCTTCGGCGCTGGCACCCGAGCAAGCGGCGTATCAGGCGCTACTCAAACTCCAGGCGCGCGAGCAGCAGGTTTCACGCCAGCAGCAGCAACAGCAACAACAGGGTCAGCCGGGACAAAGTCAGGGCGAGCAGCAGCAACAGCAGCAGCTTGATCAACTGGACCTCGCGAAGAACGAGGACCGTTACGAAACGCAGCGCGAAGCCCAGGCGCAGCAGAGCGCCGAACGCCGCGAACAGGCGCAGGTGCTCAATCGTTTGAAGGAACTCGCCGAGCGTCAGGGCGACGTGAATGAGAAGCTCAAGGAACTGCAAACCGCGCTCAGCGAGGCGAAGACGGAGCAGGAGAAAGAGGAAGCGCGGCGCGAGTTGAAGCGACTGGAGGAGGAGCAGCGCCAGATGCTGGCGGACGCGGATGAATTGAAGCAGCGCATGGAGCAGCAGCAGAATCAGTCGCAGAAGAGCAAGCAGCGGGAGCAGCTCGACCAGGCGCGCGAGAACATGCAGCAGGCCGCCGAAGCCGCGGCGCAGGGCCAGGCCAGCCAGGCATTGGCCAGCGGCACCCGCGCCGAGCAGCAGATGCAGGAGATGCGCGAGGAACTGAGGAAGCAGAGTGCAGGAGCCTTTGAGGAGGAACTCCGCGAGATGCGCGCGGAGGCGCGGGAACTGGCGCGCAAGCAGGAGGAGATCGCGCGGGAGATGAAGCCGGATCAGTCCGATCCGACTGATCCGACTGATCCGAAGAAACCGCCCACCCTCAGCGGCGGCCCTGACGAAGAAAAACTCACGCAGGCCCTCAATGAACAGCAGCAACGCACCGGTGATCTCGTGCAGCGAGCCACGGAATTGTCCGAGCAGGCGGAGCCCGCCGAGCCACTGCTGTCGCGACAAATTTATGAAACTGCGCGGCAGTTTGCCCAGGACGACGCCGGCGCGGTGAAAGAAGCGCAGCAGGAGATGCTCCGCGAGGGCCGACTCAGTCAGCAGGCGTTTGAAGAAATAAAACAACTCCAGGAACAAGAGCGCGCCGGCAAGGCGCTGCGGCTCACGGCGGAGTTGCAGCAGCAGCAGCAAACGAAGCAAGCCGCGCGCACCGGCGAGCGGGCGCGTCAGGGATTGAACCAACTTCGTGACGGCATTGAGCAGGCGACGGAAAGTGTAATCGGTGACGATACCGCCGCGCTGCGGCTTGCGGAGTCACAACTGCAAGCAGCATCCGAAGCCATGCAGCGCGAAATGGAGCAGTCCAACGCCAGCCAGCCCAACAACCGGGGCTCGGGCTTCCAACCCGAAGCCAATCAACCCAACAATGAACAAACGCGCGAAGGCCAGCCGCAGACGGCGCAAAATCAGCCCGGTGAGGGACAACCAAGTGGCCGCCAGCCCGGCCAGCGTCAGGGCAACGGCCAACCACAAGGACAGCAACAACCTGGCGAGCGTCAGCCCAATGAGGGAAACCAGGAAGTGGCGCAGAAGGAGACGCAGCAGAGA
>JANOZA010000647.1:0-5724 GCA_031429155.1 Verrucomicrobiota bacterium
AGAGTGTTAATCCCCGTACCACACCGGCCCCCGGTTCGGGTGCTATTCATGGGCGAACCGCGCTGCGGTTCGATGCAGGGTGTCCGGACTATTTGCTACAACACCGCCTAATCCCGCGAGCCTGCGGAGGAACATCGCTCACATGGACAAGATGATGTCTTTCAAATGGAAGAATCAGGTTCACAAATGGGGCAATTGAGCTTACAAATGGAATAATTTTTCTCATCAATGGGATCATTAGTCTCTAATATGAACCAATCTTTTAGAAAGATGGAACAATTAGGATCAATGATGGAAGTATCGCGTTCAAAGATGTAGAAATTGTGCTAAAAGATGGGATAATTAAGCTCCAAGATGGAATATTTAAGCTTTAAGATGGAGGGATTAAGCTTTAAGATTTAAAGCTTAACCTCCATGCTGGAACAATTAGGCTCAAAGATTGAAGAATTAGTCCTAGGGCTACTGCATTATGGCCGAATCCTTCCCCATATGAGCTTGTTTCTTGTCCGGATTGGCGCTTTTCGTTCGCCGATGAGCGGGGTTTTTCCCTATAATGGCGTGATGAGGGCCCGGATAACCGCTGGGGCGGGCCGGGAAGGCGGGGTCGGGTGACTTGTTGACCCGATCGCTGGCCACAGAAGGCTATTTCCTTGTAATGACGGGCTTTTTCCTCTCCGGGAAGAGCTGGCGGCAGAGGATGCAGACGGTGCCGTCGCAACTGCGGGCGGTGCAGTGTTCGCGGCCGTAGAAAATGATCTGGAGGTGGAGCTTGTTCCAGGACTCGCGGGGGAAGAGGCGCTTCAAGTCGGCTTCGGTTTGCTCGACGTTTTTCCCCGTGGTGAGCGCCCAGCGCTGGGCGAGGCGGTGGATGTGGGTGTCCACGGGAAAGGCGGGGATGCCAAATGCCTGGGCCATGACGACGCTGGCGGTTTTGTGCCCTACGCCGGGCAGGGCTTCCAATGCCTCGAAGCTCTGCGGGACCTGGCCGGCGTGCTGTTCGACAAGGATGCGGGAGAGGCCGGAAATGGCGGCGGATTTCCTCGGTGAGAGGCCGCAGGGGCGGATAATGCCCCGGATTTCCTCGACGGGGACGCGCATCATGGCTTCGGGCGTGGCCGCGCGGGCGAAAAGGCGGGGCGTGACCTGATTCACCCGCACATCAGTGCATTGGGCGGAGAGCAGGACGGCGAGGAGCAGGGTGAAGGCGTCCGTGTGGTCCAGCGGAATGGGGACCACGGGGTAGAGTCGCTGCAAGGCGGCAAGAATGGCCGCGGCGCGCTCCGGTTTCGTCATGCGGGGGCGTCAGATTTTCTTCTGAATGCCGCTGATCATGGCGCGGACGTGGCCGTAGCTGGTGCGCCCGCTGAGGACTTTCATGCTGGTGGCGTAGCTGCCCCATTTGAGGACTTTGATGCGGACATTCCGGGCGCCCCACTGCTTGATGCCTTCGTGGTTGGGCTTGTAAAGGTCTATGGTCTTGGTCCCGACAAGGGCGCTGCCGTAGTCGTCCACCTGGTAAATGTAGGGCTCGCCTTCGATCTTGAAGACGGTGCCGAGGGGGAAGACGGACCAGTCGGAGGCGGCGCTGCGGACCATGCCGTATTTCAACTCTCCGCCGGCGGCATTGCCTTTCCCGTATTTCAAACTGTCGGCCTCGACGTGGCTGTAGGCGGTGGTTTTGACCTTGTAGTAGGTGGCGTTGTCCACCTGACCGTTGTGGTAGGTCTTGGCTTTGGCCAGCTCGGGTGAGGAGGTGGAGCAACTGCAGAGGAGGCTGGAGATGACGGCGGTGATGGCAATGAGTAGGCGCATATTCCTGTTGGTTTTTAGTGTGGCAGGGGGTCCGGGTTTCTCAGCGTTGAGAGCGCCGGAGGATGCCGGACAATTCAGTAAAGGCAAGTTTTAATTACTGGCTATGGGATTTTAAGAGCAGGACGGACAGGGGGCGGGATCGTGTATTTGACTTGGGGGGTGGGCCGTGGACGGTCGGAGCGAACCCGCCCACGCTTTGACCACCTCCTTTTTGATCCGTTCAATCTCGCTCCTCGCCCCGCTGCTCTGCGGGGAAATCGCTTCCGGCGACGAGAACCTTGCCCTCCCGAAAGACGTGCGCGCCATTCTCGAAAGCCGCTGCCATGACTGCCACGCGGACGGGGCCAAGAAGGGCGGAGTGGCGTTTGATGGCTTCAAGTCGGAGGGGGACTTGCTCGCGGACAAAGATCTCTGGCACCGGGTGCTGAAAAATGTCCGCGCGGGGCTGATGCCGCCGCCGGAGAAGGACCAGCCTACCGCCGGGGAGCGGGAAAAGCTCCAGCAGTGGATCAAGAGCGGGGTCTTTTCCCTCGATCCCGTCCGCCCGGACCCCGGCAGGCCGGTCCTGCGCCGGCTTAACCGGACGGAATACCGCAACACCATCCAAGACCTGACGGGGGTGGATTTTAAGGTGCAGGACGAGTTTCCCTCGGACGATACCGGCTATGGGTTCGACAATATCGGGGAGGTGCTGAACGTCTCGCCCATGCTCATGGAGAAGTATCTGGCTGCGGCCCGGACGATCGTGAAGGAGGCGACGGGAAACCGGCAACGGTGGTTCCCCGGCGACATCCCAGGGGACGAGGAAGGCCGCAGGGCATACGCGAAGGCGCGGCTGGGGGAGTTCGTCCCGCGCGCTTTTCGCCGCGAGGTGGAGCCGGAAACCGTGGACCGGCTCGTGAAACTGGCGGAGTCCGTCTGGTCGGCGCCGGGTAAGTCCGTGGAGGACGGCATCTCCCGGGCCATGGAGGCGGTCCTCGCCTCGCCGCGGTTCCTCTTTCGTGAGGAATTCACCGAACCGGCCGGCGACGGGCATCCCTTGGTGGACGAATACTCGCTGGCCTCCCGGCTGTCGTATTTCCTCTGGTCCACCATGCCGGACGCGGAACTCCTCAAGCTCTCCGGCGAAAAGAAGCTCCGGGAGAATCTCGGCGCGCAATTCGACCGGATGCTCGGGGACGACCGTTCGCGGATGTTTGTCCGCCATTTCACCGGCCAGTGGCTCCAGTCGCGCGACGTCGAGGACATCCCGATAGACGCGCGCTTCGTGCTTATGCGCGAGCAGAAGCCGGACCCGGAAGCGGATGCCTCACGGACGCGGCTCTTTGAGCTGCGCCGCAAACGGCAGGAGGAATTGACGAAGGAGGAAGATGAGGAAATGCAGCGTCTGCGCGCGATCACCCGCAAATCCTTCGACCGCTTCAAGGATGCCGAATTCCGCGGCGATGTGCGGCGCGACATGCGGCGCGAGACGGAGATGTACTTCAGCTTTATCCTAAAAGAGAACCGCCCGCTGACGGAATTGCTTTCCAGCGACTACACCTTCCTCAACCGGCGCCTCGCCAAACACTACGGCCTGCCGGAGGTGGACGGTGATGACCTGCGAAAGATCACCCTGCCCGCCGACAGCCCGCGCGGAGGAATGCTCACCCAGGGCGCCGTGCTCGTCGTGACGTCGAACCCCACGCGGACCTCGCCGGTGAAGCGCGGCCTGTTCATTCTCGACAACATCCTCGGCACCCCGCCCCCGCCGCCCCCGCCAGACATCCCGGCACTGGAGGACTTTGGGCGCGGGCGCGGCGGCGAGGGCACGCTGCGCCAGACACTTGAGAAACACCGCGCCGACGCCAAATGCGCCTCCTGTCACAACCGCATGGACCCGCTCGGCCTCGCATTCGAAAACTTCAACGCCATGGGCCAGTGGCGGGAATTCGAGCGAGGCCAAACGGTGGACCCCGGCGGCAAGCTCGTCAGCGGCGAGAAGTTCACCGGTGCCCGCGAGCTGAAGCATATCCTCGTCACGCAACACCGCGCGGCCTTTCACCGGTGCTTCGTCGAAAAGCTCCTCACCTACGCCCTCGGACGCGGCCTCGACTGGCGCGACGAAACCACCATTGATCTCCTCCTCGCCAAGCTAACCGCCCACGAAGGCCGCCTCCGCGACCTCCTGCGCAGCGTCGTAGAGTCCGACGCCTTCCTCGCCAGGACAAAAACGAAGGTCAAAGGCTGCGGGTTTTGAGATGCGGGGGATATCGTCTCAATCCTTAAAATACCGGCCCTGCAGGTACTTAGCCAGCCCATCGAGATCGGGAAAGAGGGAGTGGCTGTTCACTCCGTTGGCGTTCAGTTGGTCCCGCATCAGCCGAAACCGTTCTCCCGGGATGACAAACTTCACCATTCTGTTCAAGTAATTTGTGTTCTTGTTCAGTGGGAGAAAAGTTCCGTTCTTTCGAACCATGTGGCAGGTGAACAGGCCAGCCTGGGCTAGAATACGACGTGAGACAGCCCTCGGACGGAAGATGCGTGTTTTTGGCTGATTGAACGGGGAGAGTGTTGTAGGAAAGTTGATGAAGTCGTCGCTGCGCGTCTTCAGCAGCCATACCACGCCGTGGCGCTGGAGGCCGTCCTCACCTTCATCAGGCACCCCGCTCACACAAAACCACAGCGCAGCCATGGCGCTGTAGGACCAGTCCAGAAGACGCGTTGGCAATCCGTGATGCTGGGCCAGCGCGAGCTGGTCCCACTCATCTGCTGGCTCAAATTCTGTATATGCCAGCCTGAGACGGCTAAATTCTGAAAGCATAAGTTCCTCCACCTTGCTGAATTCGCCGTTAGGTTCGAGGCGGGCAATGCGCGGACAAAGAGGCTTATCGGTGCTCTGCCCGCGAAACAGAAAGTCAGCGTGGTTTCTATCCTCCACTTCTGCGGCCTTTATCCTTTCGATCTCTGCGACGAAATTGCTTACCGAGGTTACGTTAACTTTTTCAATCATTGACGCAGTTTAATTCGGAAGTAGAGTTCGAAAGCGGCACGGCCTTACGGATGGGGCGGCGGGTCGCCAGCGGGAATTCCGGGCCGGGCGGGTCAGACGGCGGTCCAGTTCACGACGGGGCCGGGGGCGCTGGCACCCTTGCTGTTCACGGCGACGAGCCAGAGTTGATAGAGGCCGCCGGGGGTCCAGGTGATGGTGGGGGGAATGAGCACGCTGGTGACGCCGGGGGCGGCGGTGAGGAGGAGTTCGGGCATGCCGCCGGGGCCTTCGCGCCAGGCTTCGAGGCGGCTGCCGCCGGCGGGCATCGCCGTGGTGGAGAGGGTGCGGTTCGGGGCGTCCCAGGCGGTGTCGGCGGGGGCGGCGGGGACGCTTTGCGTCACGCGGCGGAGGATTTGCACGTCCCAAAGGGTGTCCACCAGCGTGGGGGTCAGGCTCCAGGTCACCATGCCCTGGCCGATGAGGGCGTAGAGGGCCGCGGCGGCGGTCAGGCGTTTGGTTTCCTGGGCTCCGCGGGCGGTCTCGATGGCGGCTTTGGCGTTCGTTTGCGCGGTGCGCAGGGCGCGGGCGGCGGTGGCAAACGTGGTGACGGTGCCGCCCAGGGTGACGAGCACGGGCTTCCCGGCCTGGGCGGTGAGGCGGATGCCGAGGTCGCGCAGGGCGTCGAGTTGTTCCTCGTAAGTGCCGGCGGTCACGGTCTCGCGTCCGCGGGGCAGCAGCAGCATATAAGTGGGGCCCTGATAGGCGACCTGGCCGCGGATGGCGGTGTCCCAGGTCTCCAGCAGACTGGAGGTATCGGCGTCCGGCTTGCGCGTCAGGCTCAGGATTTTGTCTTCAAAGGCGAATGTGGAAGCGGGCGCGGCGGCCTCGGCATTGGCCAGGGTGCTTTCCCCTGCGGACCATGCGGTGGCGGCGGTGCTCAA
>JANOZA010000648.1:0-4561 GCA_031429155.1 Verrucomicrobiota bacterium
AGAAAGCGATCATCCACCCTCTGGGCCGGAATCCATGCGCTCATCTACTCGCTGCCCTTTCTGCTGCTGGAACCTTCGTGGGCCGCATGGTCGGTCATCTGTGGCACTCACCTGCTGATTGATCGTTTCGGACTGGCGCGCTATCTCATTTGGGCCAAGAACATCGTGCTGGGCCTGTGGCCGGAAAGAATCCTTTGCCTGATTAGCAGGAACCCCGATCAGCTGGCGGAATGGGAAAGCGATCGCTGTCGCCTTGCCTGGAAGAACTGCTCGGCGACGGGATACCCGGCGAATGTGCAGACTTGGCTGGCGACCACCCTGCTCATCGTGGCGGACAACACCCTCCACCTTGTGATCAACTGGGCCTCGCTCACGTGGCTCTGAACCCAGGGCTCATTGCCTCTTCAGCACCGCATCCGATGTCTTGAGCCGCTCGGCGACAACATGCTGAACGGACTCGCGCAGTTGGGGCTGCTGATCCAACAGCTTGAGGAATTGATCGCGCGCCAGAGTCAGGAAAATACAGTCGGTGCTGGTCTTCACCGTAGCCGTTCGCGTCGTGTCTTCCATGAGAGCTATCTCGCCGAAGTAGTCACCGTCATCCATGGTGCGGACTTGTTGCTGACCGCCGTCCGGAGTGTTGACCCACGCCGTGACCCGGCCGCGTGCGATCAGATAGAAGTTGTCGCCGGGATCACCCTGACGAAACACCTCGCGCCCGGCCGGGCAGCGTTCGGTGTCGAACAGGTCCGCCAGCGTCGTGAGCACATCCCGATCAAGCGATCGCAACATGGGGATGGCCTGCAACCGTGAGGCCTCCACGCTGGCGCCACCGCTTTCCGAGATACTGAAGCCACTTTGCTTCTCCCACAGCCGCGCATAGACGCCGCCCAGAGCGAGCAGTTCAGAGTGCCGGCCATGCTCGACGAGCCGTCCGGCATCCATCACGAAAATGTGGTCCATGTTCACGATGGCAGCCAACCGGTGAGTCACTGAGACCACCGTGCGCCCCCGTCCGGCGCGCTCGAGGGCCTGATTGATGGAAGCTTCGGTGGCCGCATCGAGGGCGGAAGTCGCTTCGTCGAGCACCAGCACTCCGGGATCACGGAGAAGCGCCCGGGCGATAGCGATGCGTTGCCGCAGACCGCCGGAGAGTCGCCCGCCGCGCTCTCCAACGGGGGTGTCATACCCCTCCGGCATAGCCATGACTACATCGTGCAACTCCGCCGCGCGGGCGACACTCTCGATCTCTCCATCGCTGGCCAAGGGTTTTCCGATTCTGATATTCTCCCGGATGGTCGTGTTGAAGAGCAAGCTGTCCTGAAAAACGATACCGAGTTGATTACGCAGCGATTCGCGGGAGGCGCTGCGGAGGTCACGACCATCCATCGCCACCGTGCCGGCGAGGGGTTCATAGAATCGCGTCAGCAACGTGAGCACCGTACTTTTCCCGGAGCCGCTGGGGCCGACAAAAGCGACGGATTCTCCGGCACGGATGGTGAGGCTCACGTCGTCCAGATTAAGCCTGCCGGGGGAGTAGCCAAACTTCACGTGCTCCAGTGTGATTTCTTGCCCAAGGCGCGGCAGATCGGGAGCGTCCGGGGGATCCGCCACGTCCGGCGACTCGTCCAGCAAGTTCTGAATCCGATTCATGCCGGCCCCGGCCTGCACCAGGGCCGGGTAATAGTGAGTCGAGGCTGCGAGGGACTCGATGAAATTCCCAAACAGTGCCTGAAACGCCGCCAGCGAACCGAGGGATATCTGATCGTGAAACGCCATGTAGCCGCCGACGCCCAGCACCAGCACCTGCACGATGAGCGTTCCGATGAAAGCCGTGCGTTCGATCAACGAACTGAGAAAGCCCACCCGGAGACTGGCGGCCGCCTGACGTGAGAGCCGCTCCGCAAAGCGCGCCAGCATGGACTTCTCCAAACTGAACGCCTTGATGACGGATTGGCTGGCGATGGCTTCCTGCACCGTCCCCGCCGTCTGCGATTCGCTTTGCTTCCGCTCATAACCCGCCGCCGTCGCCCGCGACGTGATCAAGCGCGGCCCCAGAAAACACGCCGGCAGCGCCAGCAGGGCAAGCAGCCCCAGCCGCCAGTCGAGTGTGAACAGCAGGACCGCGCTAAGCAGGGCATTGAGCACCGGCTGCGCGCACTCATCCAGGGCCTGCTGCTGGGCGTGCTCGAATGACGAGAGGTCATTGGAGAACCGGATCACCAGGTCCGATGCCTCCGTTCGTGCGAAGAAGCCGGAGGACATCCGCTGCAGGTGCGAAAACATCTTCCAGCGGAGATCGTTCAGCACGCCGGTGGAGAACTTGGCATAGAGAAAATCGAGACCGAGCCCTGCGGCAGAAGCCACCACCAGACCCCCGGACAAAACCGCGAGGATAGTAATAAGCATCGCCTCATCTTTGGGAATGATCGCCCAATCCACCAGATATTTGAAACTCAACGGCACTGCCGCCGTGAAGCTCATTTCGATCAGCAGTCCGGCGAGAATCAACACCCCCATCCCCGGGCGCTTGCGCAACGCCGCGATGATATGACGCCCAATCAATCCGATGCCCGAAGACTGGCCGGGTTTCGCGGCGGCGTCCAACTGCGGTGGTGGCTGTGCGAGGTTTTCCAAGGTGGCGAATCATGCCGGGCGGGCGAAGGCGAGTCAACTACTTACCGGCAACCCGTGGTTTCAGGTTATTTCGCGGCCATTCTCCAAATGCCGTCCCAGGCTTCAGGCGGCTGCTCCTGCAAAGCTGCGCAGCGGACGGCGAGAGTCTTTGATGGACCGTCGGAAAATTCCCTGATCAGCAATTCAAACTGGGCCTGCGCGGACTCAAATTGGCCAGCGCTGTAGGCGGCATAGGCGACGGCGTAGCGTTGGCAGATGATGGCGAACTCCGGCGGCACACAGGGGTTGGCGCATTCATAGAGTGCGACGGGCTCACTCTTTCCCTTCACGATGACGGAATCCACAAGCCGGTGGCTGCCAGGCGAAGTGAGGCGGGCGAAGGTGCTGCCGGAGACGAGAAGCGCCGCACCGTAGTACTTGGTCAGGGCTTCGATTCGGGCGGCTTCGTTGACGGCGTCACCGACGAGACCATAATCGAGATGCTGCGCGGAACCCTTGTTGCCCACGAGCACGCCGCCGCCGTGCAAGGCGACACCATAGCCGAAGAGGTCCTGCACTTCTGCGGACAGAGTGGGGCGGATGGCTTCCATGGAGGCGATCAATTTCAACGCGGCGCGCCACGCCCGGTCCGGAGCATCGGCCTGGGGCTGGGGCGCTCCCCAGTAGCTGAGAAACTGATCCCCGAGAAAGTGTTCGAGATTGCCCTCCTCACGCATGATCGCGGCGGTCTGAGCCTCAAAGACTCGATTGAGCAGCGCGAACATGCCCTGCGGTCCCAGCAGTTCCGCGAGCGGGGTGGAGTTGCGCAGGTCGGTGAGCAGCATAGTCACGTCTGCGCGGCGCGGTTCCATGGAGCCGGGGTCGGCGAGCACGGCCTCCAGCACACGCGGCGAGAAATAGAGGCCCATGGTGTTGCGGAGTTTCATGCGCTCCAGCCGTTCCAGCACAAAATCGTAAGCGAACACGAGCAGACTGCACAGCACCATGACCAGCAGAGGCACAGCCAGAGGCAGTACCAGCCCTCCATGGTCATAAAGCAGGTGGGTCAACACCGCGCAGCCGACTGCCACCGCAGCCACTCCCAACAGCCGTTTGCCGGGTGGACGGATCAAGAAACAAAAGGCCGCGGCCAGCAACCCGGCGCATCCAATGAGCGTCAGGGCCACACCCGGCGAAGGCTCGCGCAGGAACTCGCCGCGCAGGGCGGCATTGATGAACT
Organism: Verrucomicrobiota bacterium; assembly: GCA_031429155.1. Lineage (GTDB taxonomy): Bacteria > Verrucomicrobiota > Verrucomicrobiia > Verrucomicrobiales > V1-33 > V1-33. Next base: position 3,857 of record JANOZA010000648.1, read on the forward strand.
GCAAGTGTATCTCCGGGCCACCCATCTGCCGGGGATTGGTGAAGGGTGTGCTGTGTTCATCATGAAAAATCGCAGCAGTAGGGCCGATAAGCACAATCTTGTCCTTGAAGAGCCGCCCGCCGTCACAATTCGAGTCCCACAGTTTCGGAGAAAGAATCTCCCCAACCGGGCGCGGCACGAAGGCGACGCCAGCAGGCGCGGTGTAGCGGAAGATGATGGAGTCCGAGCCGTCCGGGATGGCGGCGGGCTGGCCAAACTTTCGCAGCGCCCGGGCGGCGAGAGATTCCAGGACCACGCCCTCGGGCACAGTGTATCCGGCCTGCGCGCGCGACTTCCGGAATGCCACCCGACGCAGGGTGTCATCAAAATCCGGCCAGATATTCACATAACCGAGCCGCTCGTCCGTAACCGGTGATGGGCTCTCCGTGGCCGGCAGCAGCGTCTCGTTGGGCAGCAGCAGTTCGCTGAACTCGCCGCGTTCTGTTTGCCCGATGTTGATGTTGTAGCCTAAGACGACGCGGTCCCGGTGCCGTTCGAGCGCCTGATTCAATAAGCCATCGCCTTCGCCCTCGGATGCGAAGACGAGATCAATGACGATGACCTTCGCGCCGGCGTCCGCCAGCTTATCAATGACGCGCGCCCATACCGCACGGGACCATGGAAAATCGTGCTGCATCTCCCGCAGCACCGGCTCGGTCTGCATTT
>JANOZA010000649.1:0-1566 GCA_031429155.1 Verrucomicrobiota bacterium
CCGAGTTCCGAGAGTGTTAATCCCCGTACCACACCGGCCCCCGGTTCGGGTGCTATTCATGGCGAACCCCTCCCGGGGTTCCTCTCCGGAAAGTTCTTAAACATCCACAGTATTTGCGAGGACACCGCCTAATGGGTGGAACACCGGGGCCAATACCGGCTGAGTGCGGGAGCGAAAGCGGCTCTGCTCGCAGCCGCCGGCGAATGACAGGGCCTCACCGCACGAGCACGATGCGCTTCACCGGATTCTCGGCGATGATGTTGCCGTTGGCGCCGCGGCCTTTGATTTCCATGGAACTGAAGTCGAACTCCTCCTCCAGCTTTCGCAGGCGCGGGGCGGGCTGGAGGTGGATCATGAGCTTCTGCTTGTTGCTGGTCTCCGGGGTGCTGTGGGCGGAGAAATAGACGAGCTTGCTGCCCTTCGTGCCTTTGGTGAGGTCGTAGAGGGTGTCGCGGACGACGCCGCCCATCTGAAAACGTTTGGCGTAGTAGCGGCCGCGGGGGCCGTCGCGGTAGATGATGGAGAAGATTTTGTCGCGATCGAAGATGCCGACGTAGGGCGGATTGGGGCCGAAGAAGCCTTTCTCCTGGACCTTGCTGACCTTCACCGTGCCGTCGCTGAGGAAGACGATGACGTCATCGAGGCGTGAACATTTGCAGACGGGGGCGCCCGTGCGCTTGAGGCCCCAGCCGACGTAGCCGTCTTCCCGATTCACATAAAGTGTTTCGGTGGCGACGGCGACCTCGCTGGCCTTGAGGGCGGCGCCGAAGGTGGTGATCTCCGTTTTGCGCTCGCGCTTGAGGCCATACTTGCGCTTCAGTTCCTTGAACCAGTTGATGGCATACTTCGTCAGGCTGGCAAGGTGGGCCCTGGTCTCGGCAATCAGATTCTCGATGGACTTGATCTGCTCGTCGGCTTCGAAGCTGTTATACTTCGAGATGCGCTTGATTTTGATTTCCGTGAGGCGGGCGATGTCCTCGTCCGTCACGGCGCGCCGGAGGAGCAGGAGGAAGGGTCTCATGCCTTTCCAGATGGCGGCGATGACGGCTTCCCAGGTGGTGCATTCCTCGATGTCGCGATAGATGCGTTTTTCGATGAAGATCTTCTCCAGGGAACAGTAGTGCCATTTCTCCTCAAGGTCGTTGAGCTTCATCTCCAGCTCCTGGCGGAGGAGGTCTTGGTCTGCTCGGCGGACTGTTTGAGGAGTTCGTTGACGGAGAGGAAGACCGGCTTGTCGTCGAGGATAACGACGGCATTCGGCGAGATGCTGACTTCGCAATCAGTGAAGACGTAGAGCGCGGCGAGCATGTCGTCGGCGTCGGTGCCGGCAGGGAGATGGATGAGGATATCCACTTTCTCCGCCGTGCAGTCTTCGACGCGGGCGATCTTGATTTTGCCTTTCTCGTTGGCGGCGAGGATGGACTCGATAAGGCCCGTGGTAGTGGTGCCGAAGGGGATCTCCGTGACCTGGAGCATGTTGCCCTTCTTGATCTTCGTGACGCGGGCGCGGACTTTGATTTTGCCGCCGCGGACGCCTTCGTTGTAGTCCGTGGCGTCCATGAGGGC
>JANOZA010000650.1:0-1844 GCA_031429155.1 Verrucomicrobiota bacterium
GCCGAAGACCTTCCCAAACTGAAAGCCGCGAACGAGCAACTCGACACCGCCACGGAAACGCTCGCGGCCATCATCGTCGAGCAGGCGATGGATGAGTCCCTGCAGCGGCGCGGACTGCTGTAACTCCCGCAGCCATTTCCCTTGCCACGCCCGCGCCGCGCACCTAAGTCCGCGCCGCTATGAAAATCGGCTTCAACCTTCTTCTCTGGACCACGCACTTCGTTGAGTCCCAATTCCCCCTCCTCACCAAGCTCAAAAAGACCGGCTACGACGGCGTCGAGATCCCCATCTTTGACACCAGCGATCCAAATCACTTTAAGAAGATCGGAGCCTCGCTGAAGGACAACGGATTGGAGTCCACCGCGGTCACCGTATCGCCCGATGAAGCCCACAACCCCATCAGCCCCGTGGCCAAAAACCGGAAGGGCGGACTCGATCACCTCAAGCGCGTCATCGAATGCGGACACAATGCGGGCATCAGTCTGCTCTGCGGCCCCTACTATCAGGTGCTGGGTGTTTTCTCCGGCAAGGGACCGACGGCGGACGAAATGAAACGCGCCGCCGATGTACACCGCCCGCTGGCGGACTTCGCGCAGAAGGCCGGCATCCTCCTCGCCATCGAACCGCTCAACCGTTTCGAGAGTTACTTCCTCAACACCATGGCCCAGGGTGCGGCCTACGTGAAGATGGTTGGCCATCCGAACTTCAAGACGATGTTCGACACCTTCCACAGCAACATCGAAGAGCGTGATCCCGTCGGCGCTTTGGCAAAAGACTTCGGGGTCGTGGCTCACATCCACATCTCCGCCAATGACCGCGGCGTGCCCGGCAAGACCCACAACAACAGCATCATCAAGCCGGTCATCGAGCTGGCGAAGAAGAAAAAGTTTAAAGGCTACCTCACCGTGGAAGCCTTCGGCAGTGCCCTGCCCGACCTCGCCGCCGCCACGCGTGTTTGGCGCCCGTTCTTTAAAAACGAAGAAGAGGTTTACCGCGAGGGGATCAAATATATCAAGAGTTGCATCGGGTAAGTGGCCTGTGAGCCTAGGTGAGGATTCAGGGCCATGCCTGAATCTGAACTTATCCCCTTGCCTCACTCGCGTTCGCCCTGAATCTCCGGCACTCTGGTGCTGCGCTCGAAATGCCACTTCGCTGAGCTGGCCTGACCTGACGTTCCCAACGCGCAGCGAAGACTGACAGCGTGGCCTGACAATGGCGCGGACCCTGCCGCCGTGCGACTCCTGCCGCCACATGGCGGTTCCTCCTGCTCCGGGGGGCATCGTTGACTCGTCATCTCGTCCCCGGCTGCTTCAGACCAAATTCCTTCCCAATATTTACTGCTATGATCACCATCCGAAAAGTCTCTAAATCCTTTGGCGGCCAGCCGCTCTTTTCAGACGCCTCGCTCCAGATCAATGCCGGTGAGCGCGTAGCCCTTGTCGGCGTCAATGGGTCAGGAAAGACCACGCTCTTCAACATGATCCTGCGCAAGGAAACGCCGGACAGTGGCGAAATCATCCGCGACGAGTGGTCCATCACCGGCTACCTGCCGCAGCAGAGCGAGCCGTCGGGCGACGAAACCGTGATGGACGTCGCCACCGGTCGCGCCGGAGAACTCGACACCCTCACCAACCGCCTGCGCGAACTGGAAGAGGCGGGCGACGTTCACGAGCCGGAGTATTTTGAGGTTCAGAGCAAGTTCGATCTCCTCTCGGATCCCGCCCTCGAAGCCAAAGCCAAAAAAATGCTCCGCGGCCTCGGGTATAAGGAAAGGGACTTCGACCGCCCGGTGCGGGAAATGAGCGGCGGCTGGATCATGCGAGCGCACCTTGCCAGACTCCTCG
>JANOZA010000651.1:0-4515 GCA_031429155.1 Verrucomicrobiota bacterium
TCCGGGAGTTCCACCTTCTGCACATCGCTGTCGAGCTTCACCTTGGGCTCCTCAGTAGCGGCGGGATCCTTCAGTTCAATCTTTTCGCCGGAAGCGGGAGCCGGCGCAGGCTGTTGAGCCAGGAGGACGGGAGTCAGAAGGAGCGAGAAGCCAGCGGAGAATAGCGGGAGCGTTTTCATAGGAGTAATGCGGAGTTGCGGGGCGGGAAGGAATCCACTTTCGGCAGGATGTCAAAGAGTCCGGCGAGCGGTGGTGGATTAGACACCGGGACGGTCCGGACGTTCACTACCGGTTTTTCGCCGCCGGCGCGGACTGGGTTCCCCGGTTTTTCAGGCCGTTGAGCAATGCTTTGCGGTATTTCTGGATGCCGCCAGCTATGGACTCGGCGAGGAGTTCGCGGAATTCGGGCTTATGAATCCGCGCTCCTTCGGTCGCATTGCTCACGAAACCGCCCTCGACGAGAATCGCCGGGCGCTGGATGCCCGCCAGCACGTCGAACCGGTGGCGCTTCACTCCGCGGTCCACGCTGCGCAGACGGTAGAGGCAATTGGCGTGGACGGCGGTGGCGAGCGCGATGTTCTCAGAGTCCCGCTCATTACCGCGCCGGCCCTGCATATCGGATTCCTTGAGCGACTTGTCGGTGTTCGCAGTGCCCTGCGGCGCGAGAGCGAAGGTCTCGAATCCATGAGCTGCGGGCGTGTAGGCATTGTAGTGCAGGCTCACGAAGATGGCTTTCGCTGTCTTGTTCGCGATAGCCACGCGCTGCGTTCGCTCGATGAAGACATCCGAGCTGCGCGTCAGCACCACCTTGAAGCCCAGTGCCTCCAATTTCCGCTTCAACCGGAAGGCCGTATCAAGGGCGTAGCCTTTCTCCGCCCCCAGGGCGCCCACGGCACCGCTATCCACGCCACCGTGCCCGGGATCGAGCACGACGGTATCGAAGATGGTGGCATTCTGGATGTGCGAGGGCTTGATGATCGGATCAATCAGCTTGGACAGATCCATCCGCGAGACGAAGAGCTTTCCGTCCCGCTCCAGCACAGGAAACGACAGACAGAACTTCACGTTGTTGATGTAGATGTCATCCGTGCCGGTCGTCCATCGCATCACCAGTTGCGTGGAGCGGAACCACAGATGCCGCCCCTCGCGCTGCAGCCGGGGAAACCCGTAAAACTTCTGAATGTCCGCAGCCGAGATATAATCCCGTCCTTCGCTCTGCAAAAGTTTCCAGTCGAACGCCGTCAGAACCGGTGCCGCACAAGCCAGCGCCGCCGGGGCGAGGAATCGCAGCAGCGCTTCGCGACGCGTCAGCGTGCTGGCGATGGCTTGGTGAGTGATCTCAGAAAAAGGCATGTCTGGGGGATTGGACAAAGGATGGCTCAAATCGTTCGAGCGCCGCAAGTCTCCGGGTGAGGGAGCGGCAGAATAGGAGCCAGTCTCGATTTCGCAACTGCCAGCCGGGGGGATTTCTCACCACACCAGCGCCGGGCTGCCCTCACGGCCAGCGATGAGGGTTTCGCCATCCGCGGTAAAGGTCAGGCAGGTGACGGCGGATTCCGTGCTGGCGTGGATGACCCCGAGTTCGCGAGCCGTGGGCAGGTGCCAGGCCCGCACGGTGCGGTCGGCGGAGGCACTGGCTAAGGTGCGTCCGTCGGGATGCACAGCGAGGTGCTGGACGGCGGACGTGTGGCCGGAAAGCACGGCCCGCTCGTTGCCGGTGACGGTGTCATAGAGGTGAATCTGGCCGCTCATGGACGCGATAAGCGTTTGGCTGTCCGTCGTGAAGGCAACACAGCGGTCAATGGAACCCTCCACCTGCCAGCGGAGGCTGAGCGTTTCGGTATCGAAAACCTGGAGCCGCTGATTTTCGCAACCGATGGCGAAGTAGCGTCCGTCCGGTGAGAATTCCCCGATGTTGAGGTTCGTTAAATCCGCCGTGCCCGTGCGCACGACCTTTCCCGTTTCGGTGTCCATCAGCGTCAGCGGCTTGGTGTTGGAAAATGTCGGCTTTCTCTCCTGCCGGACGAGGTGACGGGCGTCCGGCGAAAGCACCGCTCCGCGAAAGAATTCCTGGCCCCCCAGCGGCAGACTGGAAACCAGTTGGCCGCTATCGGTGCTGAACCAGTCGAGCGCCCCCTCGCCGCGGTGGACCGTGCCGTCCGCAGACACAAAGCGCAGCACCGCCGCCCGCTTCCCGTCCGGTGAAAACCCCAGCGGCCAGGCCGTGCGAAAGGCACCCGGGGCTGCGGCGATGTTTTCTTTGAGCAGCAACGGGAGATGCCGCGGGCCATTCCAGAGTTCCACGCCATCGTTCACATGAGCGAGGAGCGAACCATTCCGGTGTGCGAGCATGCGCCACGATACGTTTTCGTAAACCTGGCTCGCCGGCACGGGAATCATGTTCCAAACCCGGGTGGTGTGATCGTCGCCGGCTGAGGCCAGCCACTTCCCGTCCGGACTGAAGGCCACGCCTTGCACGGCGCCTTCGTGACCGCGGAGCGCGGGGCGTTCCCGCAAGTCGCGGCCCCAGAGACGAATGGCGTGGTCGTTGCAGCCGGCGGCGAGCAATTGACCATCCGGCGAAATGGCCAGCGAGCCCGCCATCGCCCGTCCGCAGGAGAGCGTGGTGAAATCCTTATCCTCCACGCGCCCCACATGCACCCCGGGACCCCGCATGTCTGAGGTGGCACCAAAAGTACCATCCCCCGCCGTGGTCGCCGCGAGCAGCCGGTACCCTTTGCTGGCAGCGGAAGTTCCGATCAGTCCGCCGTTCGCGGATGAGCGTTGCCGGACACTGTCCTCCCGATGCCCGCCGACGTATTGCTCGCCTCCGAGAATGAAAACCAGGGGCACGCTCGACAAGCCGAAGTCTCCCGTCATCCGCTCCAGTTCCGGCAGTTTCCAGACAGTGACCCTGCCCTCTCCTGACGCATACGCCCGACTGTAGCCTGCGGTCACAAACAGCCGGCCATCCCGCGGATGAAAGGTGGCCATGCTGTGCAGAAAGGGAATGACATGCTCCATGACGCCGTCACTGACGCGCCACACTTTAGTATTCCGCTCCGAGCCCGCGGCGAGGAGTTTTCCGTCCGGAGAAAAGGAGAGCGTGTTGATCTCCCGGAGTGCGCCCGGCGTGGCGGTGGCCCCGATGAGATTGAACTCAATCGGATCGCGCAGCGAAGCCTCGTAGATCTCCGGGAAGGTGAGCAGCTTGGGAGCAAGAATCAGTTGATCGAGTGCATGTCTGGCGTTGTCAGTGCTGCGGTTGTCCGCGCGCGGAATCTCCCCCGCTGGCTCTCCGCCCGGCATTTTCCAGAGCCGGAGGATGCCGTCTCGTCCGGCGGAAGCGAGCAAGGTGCCGTCGGGGGAAAAGGCGACGGCATTCACCGGCTTCGTGTGTCCGCGCAGCAGCAGGGACTCACCGCCGGCGGTTTCTCGCTGGAGCCAGCGCCATTCCCAACCGCGCAAATCCTCCGCGCCTTCCGGCGGCGACTGCGTGGCAATGATGCGGCGGGCGAGCGTGTAGTTGCCTTCCTGCCGGGCGCGAAACGCCAGCGCCATATCTGACGCATAAAGACTCAGCCTCAGTTCCGCCGCCGTCTTGCGCGTCTCCGCCTCAGCGCGCCGCGCGGCCTCGCTTTCGGCGCGCACCTGACGCTCGCTCACCATGCGTTGCACGAAGAGCGCCCCGAGACTCGCCGCGCCCATGGCGATGAGCGCCGCCGCCGCCGGTCGCCGGCGCACCCACTTCCACATCCGCTCGAACTGAGAAGCCGGACGCGCATGGATCGGCTCGCCGCGCAGCCAGCGCTCCAGATCATCCGCCAGCGCGTTCGCGGTGACATAGCGGCGCGCAGGTTCCCGCTCGAGGCAGTGGAGCGTAATGATTTGCAGATCATGTGCGGCGGCGGGATTCAGCGATCTCGGCGTGGGCGGATCGCTGATGGACGACTGGCGCAGCACATCCAGCGCATCACGGCCCAGCCATGCAGGACGGCCGCAGAGCAGATGATAAAGAATGGCCCCCAGGCTGTAAATATCGCCACTGGTCGTCGGCGGATCGCCGCGCACCTGCTCCGGCGAGGCATACGCCGGCGTGCCGAGCACCGCGCCGGTTCTCGTCAGGCCGCTGTCGCTTTCCAGAATGCGGGCGAGGCCAAAGTCCGCCACGTGCGGCGCACCAGCGGCATCAAAGAGAATGTTCGCCGGCTTCAAATCGCGGTGCAGCACGCCGCGGCTGTGCGCATGGGACCCGGCCCGCGCAACCTTCCCCTTGATCCCCGCACCGCTGGGTTTGGGCTGGGGCTTTCCTTTCTCCCCCCGCTAAGCCAGCGACCCGCCCTCCATGAGCGGCATGGTGAAAAAGGGCAGGCCATCCACTTCACCTAACTCATACACCGGCACGATGCCAGGATGCTCCAGCCGCGCCACGGCCTCGGCCTCCGTGCGGAACCGCATCACCTCCGACTCCCCCGCGGCCTCACCACCGCGGATCATCTTCAGCGCCATCGTGCG
>JANOZA010000652.1:0-4283 GCA_031429155.1 Verrucomicrobiota bacterium
CCTCCACCTCCAATGTCACCGGCACGCTCGCCGCAGCCATCGGGCCGAATACCGCGCCGTTCAGTGTCGTGCGCGTCACGGACATGGATGCCGTGTTGTCGGATGCGATCAGCCTGAAGCTCGGCGTCGGCTGCATTCCCATCATCAACACCTGCCTCGGCGGCGTGCAGTTCGATGCCGCGGCGAATGCCCTCTCGCTGAGCATGGACACCGCCGGCCCCACGACGACGGTGCGGTCGAATGGCGGATTCGACACGGACGGGAGCACGTTCAGCCTCGCCGGAGACGGCACCGTGAAGGGCACGGAACAACTGGAGCCGATCCTGCCGCCGAGCCCGCTGCCGCTGAATTTCCCGCCCATCACCATGCCGTTCAATGGCAAGCTCTCCACCAGCGGCGGCAATGTCAGGCTGGAAATGCAGATCAACTTCCGCGGCACCGTCGCCGTGGATCCGACCACCAGCCTGAGCTTCACCATCAGCGGCACCATCCGCGCCAATGCCCCGTCACCGCTCGCGCCCGTGGAAGCCAGCGCGCCGGCCACCGTCAGCTTCACCATTACGCCCGTGAACGACGCACCGGTCGCGGGAGCGGACAGTTACCTCGTACGGGCGGGCACGGCGCTCGTCGTTACCGCCACGGGCACGCAGACGACACAGCCGCTCATCACCCAGAGCTCCGCGTGGAAATACAACCACACCGGCACCGACCTCGGCACCGCATGGCGCGCGTGGGGATACACCGACACCGCATGGCAATCCGGCCCGGCGGAACTCGGCTATGGCGACGCCGGCGTGCTCGGCGGCAATCGCCCGGAAGCCACAAACATCAAAGGTGCCGCTGCGCGCCCGACGGCTTACTTTCGCAAGGAGTTCACCGTCACCGATGTGAACAGCACGCGCAGCCTGACACTCGATCTCCTGCGCGACGACGGCGCGGCCGTTTATCTCAACGGCTTTGAAGTCGCCCGGCAAAACCTTTCTCCCACAGCGACCTACGCAACACTCGCAGACTCGCGCATTCCCAATGCCGCGGAGACGCAATTCTTCGCCGCCACCGCGCCGCCGGAGCTTCTCCTGGAAGGGCGCAATGTCATCGCCGTCGAGGTGCATCAGTTCTCGCTCACCGACTTCTTCTCGCTCCAGCAGGTGGACCCCGCGGACCTCAGCTTCGATCTGAAACTCCGCCGCGAGTCCGGCCTCACCGGCGTGCTGGCCAACGACACCGACATTGACTCCACCGGCCTCACCGTCTCCGTCCACACGCCGCCCGCGCACGGGCAGCTAACCTTCCAGACCGACGGCGCATTCACCTACACGCCCGACGCCGGCTTCACTGGCACCGACACCTTTCTCTATCGTGTCAGCGACGGCGGCACGGAAAACGCCGAGCTGAAGCTCATCCCCGCCGGCGCCACATGGAAATACCTCGACAACGGCAGCGACCAGGGCACCGCATGGCGCGCCACCACCTTCTCCGACGGCTCATGGTCCAGCGGCGCCACGGAGATCGGCTATGGCGACGACAACACCCTCGATGACCGCCCGGAGACCACCAAGCTCACCTACTTCCTCACCACCCCGCCGGTCACCACCTACTTCCGCAAGTCCTTCACCCTCCCGCTGCCCAAGTCCCTGCTCCTCTCGCTCAAACTCCGCCTCCTGCGCGACGACGGCGCCGCCGTCTATCTCAACGGCGTGGAAATCGCCCGCGACAATCTCCTGCCCAACGCCGGCTTCGAAGACGGTGCCATCCTTCCCATCGAAGGCGAACGAGAAGCCGCATGGAACGACTTCACCCTCACCGCCGCCCAGCTCGCCTCACTCAATGACGGCACCAACGTCCTCGCCGTCGAACTCCACCAAAACCTCAACGTCAGCAACGACGCCAGCTTCGACTGCGAACTCCTCGCCACCGCCCAGCCCGGCGGCCGCGTTACTCTGAATGTCAGCGCCGAAGACTTCGACCACGACCTCATGGCCGACTCCTGGGAGCGCGCCCGCGGCCTCGACTTCGCCACCCCCGACGCCGACGCCGACCCCGACCGCGACGGCGTCCCCAACCGCCTCGAATTCCTCGCCGACACCGATCCCCTCAACCCCGCCAGCCACCTCCGCGTCCTCAGCCTCACCCCCTCCGGCAATAAGCAACTCCTCCGCATCCCCGCCTCCCTCCAGCGCCGCTACGTCATGCAAAAGTCCACCGACCTCCTCACCTGGACCGACGAAACCCCGCCCACCACCCCCACCGGCCCGGAGTTGGAATTCTTCTTCCTCACCCCTCCCGGCCCCCGCGAATACCACCGCATCCGGGTGGACTTTCAGTTCCCGTAGCTGCGCTCAACAGAGCCTTATGGTGTCCACACTTTAGGGTGCGTCGGCGGCGGGGATGTCCGTCCGCCGACCCGGGGCGGCAGCGCGGCGGGCTGTTATCGTTTAAGATGGCGAACCGGGTCTTTATGGAGGGACGGCTGGCGTTTAATCTGCACGAAACACTTGTTCAGGATGATGGAGTTACGAAAATCACACCCGGCGGGACGAGGGCGCGGAGCCCTGGGAGTGGCGCGCCTATGGCCGCCATTCGAAAACCAGCGCCGCAGGCCACTTCTCCACCCCGGCGTCCCCGGCGCGTCCGTTGGGAAGTGCCGCTTCGCGGATGTCGGTAAATGGCGGACAGAGTCACGCCACTCCCAGTGGCGGCGCAAAGCGGCCCGCGGCGGCGGTGATGGGCATGCTGATGGGACTTTCCGCAGACCCGAAAAGAGGTTGAGTGCCCGCAGGGGACGTTTATGATCCGCGCTCCCCCGGTCCCGGGGGACTCTGTTATTGCCCTCATGTCTGACCAGCCAACCATGCCTGAACCCACTCCTTTCCCCTCTGTTGAGGATCCTTTCCTTGACGAAAATCAGCCCGAAACGCCGCCTGCCGATGATCCGCTCAACGCGGCGCTGATGGAGGCGGCGCAGTGGAAGGAGGTGGCGATGCGCACGGCCGCTGAACTGGATAACTACCGCAAACGTATGGCGCGCGAGATGCAGGACACGGCGCGGTTTGCCAACGCGGGGCTGCTGGAGTCGCTGCTGCCGATCCTGGATAATTTCGAGTTCGGCCTCATGGCGGCGAAGGCGGAGAGTGAGAAGTCGAACATCTACGTGGGCCTGAATATGGTGCTCAAACAGGTACACGATTTCCTGCGCGATCAGGGCGTGGAGGAGGTGAATGCCACGGGGAAGTTCGATGTGCATGTCCACGAGGCCATGATGCAGCAGCCGAACGACAAGGTGCCGGAGGGCTCGATCATTCACCAGACGCGCAAAGGCTATCGCCTGCGCGACCGTCTGCTGCGCCCTGCCTCCGTGGTGCTGAGCAGCGGCCCGGAGAAGGCGGCTCAGTGATTCCTTTACCAACTTTTTCCTGAAACCGACAACACATGGCAGCTAAACGGGATTATTATGAAGTGCTCGGCGTGGAACGCGGCGTGAGCGCTGAGGAGATGAAGAAGGCCTATCGCAAGCTGGCGATGCAGTTTCACCCGGACAAGAATCCGGGCGACAAGGGGGCGGAGGATAAGTTTAAGGAAATCGGTGAGGCCTATGATGTGCTGAGCGATGCGAACAAACGCGCGGCCTACGACCGTCACGGTCACGCGGCCTTCCAGGCGGGCGGCGGTGGTGGCGGCGGCGGACGTGGTGGTTTCCATGATCCGTTCGACATTTTCCGCGAGGTCTTTGGCGGCGGCGGCGGTGGCGGCGGCGGGAGTATCTTCGAAGAGTTCTTCGGGGGAGGAGGCCGGCAGCGCGACCGCTCGGGGGCGATGCGGGGCAGTGACTTGCAGTATAATTTACAGATCACGCTGGAGGAGGCGGCGCGCGGCGTGGAGAAGCAGGTGGAACTGGAACGCGCGCACGTCTGCGAGAAATGCACCGGCACCGGCAGCAGCAAGCCTGGCGGCGTGAAGGCTTGCCCCACGTGCGGCGGTCAGGGACAAGTCATTACCAGCCGCGGGTTTTTTCAGGTGCAGCAGGCCTGCCCGGACTGCGGCGGCAGCGGTCAGATCATTTCGAACCCCTGCTCCGAATGCCGCGGCCAGGGGCGCACGGAAAAGTCAGGGCGCATCAAGCTCCGCATCCCGCCCGGCATCACCGAGGGCGCGCGCCTTCGCTCCAGCGGCAACGGCGACGCGGGATTCCGCGGCGGCCCGGCGGGCGACCTCTACGTAGTGATCAGCGTGCGCCGCCATGAGGTGTTCGAGCGCGAGGACGATGACCTCTACTGCGAGGTGCC
>JANOZA010000653.1:0-4305 GCA_031429155.1 Verrucomicrobiota bacterium
ATCAGATCGTCCGTCTCGCGGATACCGATCGCCACCGGTTCGCTGCCGACGGTCCAGACTCCAAACTGCGGCCGCCATCCGTCCGGCGCCGCTGTGGGGACGAACTCCTGATAGACGCATCGCTGGTCCCCAAAATCTCCACCTGTTTGCTGAACCAAAGCGCCATCACGGCGGATATGCACATTGCAGCCCTCACGGCCCAGCAAAGGCTTGGCCACCCACGAACCACCGGAGCGGGGTTCATCCTGGCACGAGAGAAGCGCCGGATGATCTCCGAAAAGTTCCCACAGCAGGGAAAGCATCCCCTTATTTCCGAACAGCAGCCGCCACGCCGGTTCCACAAACTGGCAGCGCGCCGTGGCGAGATGTCCCGCGAACGGTTCATGCAACATCCATTCCCATGGATACACCTTCCAGCAGCACTCCACATCCCGGCCTGCCCCATCAATGAAGGCCGCGCGTCCACGGTGCCAGCCAATGCTGTGCAGCGCAGTCAATTGCGCATCCAGCCCCGCCTCGCGCACCACCGCCGCCATGTAGCGCGCGGTGCCCTCCACTTCCGCATGACGGGGGCGCCACGCCACATGCACCTGCGACACTCCACGCTTCTTCCACTGCTCCACAAGACGCGCGTGCAGCACGTTGCACTGCTCTTTTCCCGGCAAGACTTCCCGCAGCCATTCGCGCTGCAGCACTGCTGATTCCACCAGCGAAAGTGCGTTGTCTGCATTGAACTCCAGCAGCCGCGGCTGCCCGCTTTCATCCATCAGAAAGTCGAAGCGTCCGAGCATCGCTTCATCACGGCGCTCCAGGGACGCCTGGATGATGGCCGCTTCTTCCGTCTCAAACCCGAGGCGGTTCCACAGTCCGCGCCGCACCACATGATCAGCCGCTTGCTGATATAGCGACAACACCTCTGCTGCACTCCGCATGAGAAGATCCGTCTCACCTCGCGTCAGTTCCCACACCACATCCTCACGCCAGCAACCCTCCTTCCCGTCGTCGTGCCAGGTGCAACCCTGGGTGCTGACAAGCTGCCGCCAATCCGCGCGACCGGCCACCGCGAGCCGCTTCATGACCCGTGCCGACGGCCGATTGCGGTCCCAAAACCGAAACGGTCCACATCCGACCAGAACTGAGCTGACGCGGACGGACCGGCAGACCTCCAGGCCCGGTTCACACGCTCGATTTCCTCCGGCTCCGGCACTGAGGTCAATACCTGGCGCTGATCCGGCACCGTATGCCATTCTCCATCCCAGTAGTATCCCTGACCGTCGCGGAATTCATTCCATGGAAAGACATGCCAGCATCGGCCCGCGGCATGATAGTAGCCGACACCGAGCACATGGTGATTGTTTGGATAATCCGTTCCCTCCCGCACCACCTGCTCCACCGGCAGGTGCCGTTCCAGAAAGCACACTGCTATCACCGCGAGGACAACTCCGGCGATGATGAGTGAAATGAGGATGGATGCGTCCATTTCGGAGGTTATTGATGGTGACGGGCGGAAAATAAACCGTGGCCTTGCGAAGGTTCCCGCCCGCTTCCCGTCACGGTGCCATCACCGTGCGCCCGGCATACTTTCCATTCACGAACGACCACGCCACGAGATATCCGCCTGCGCCGTCGCTGTTCCACATGGCCACCACCAACTGCGCGGCGGGCTTGCCCGGCGTCAGGATCACCAGTGAATCCATGTCCGGCTGGAAGAGATCGCGCGTTGCCTCCGCTGGCACTTCCAATTCCCTACCGTCTAGCTTCACCGAGAGCGCCAGCGAACGCGTTGGCAGCCCGCCGTCCACGCCCCACGGGTGGCTGCCATCCACCAATGTGGGGCCGTCCTTCTCCTTTTTGATCTTGTGCTCCTTCGCCACAAATGGAGCCGAAGTTACCGTCGCCTCCGCGCCCGCATACGCCGCCGTGCCCTTGTCCTCAGTGAAGCCTTTTGCCACCTTCATCTGCTTCCAGCCCTTCAGCTTCTTGAGCCGGCTGCTGTGCATGAACTGGTCCGGCGCGGCAGACGCGCTGCACTCGATTTCCGTCCAGTCACCCTTGGCTGAAAACGCGGCCACCACTGTGCCCGACGCGACCTTTCCTGTCACCTCCGACTCCAGAGAAGCCGCGGCCCGCACATTCGCGGCCCCCTCCTTGTCCTCCACCACGCGCAGCATCTCCATGAAACTCGTCTCCACGGCCGTCGCCTCCTGGGCGCGGACCAGCGCTGAACTTTGGACGAAAATCAAAACGGTGGCGAGCAGAGAGCGGGTCTTCATTCCCGCCGCCTACACCACGCGACGCATTTGCCAACGGCGCGCTGAGTGCAAAAAGAGACACGTCACCCGCGCGAACTGCGCGCGCTGATGGATAAAGGGACACGTCACCCGCGCCGACTGCACGCGCTGTTGGAAGAAGGGACACGTCACCTGCGCCATCTCCACGCGCTGTTGGAAAAAGAGACACGTCACCCGCGCCATCTGCATGCGCTGTCGGAAGAGGAGACACGTCACCTGCGCCATCTCCACGTGCTGTTGGAAAAAGAGACACGTCACCTGCGCCGGGTGACACGGCATTTTCCCCGAAAACGGGGTCCCTTTTAAAAAGTGATACTGCTTCCGCCGCCGTTCTCTGGCTTGACCGGTTACGTCCACATGATTCCGGGGTCACACTGCATTCCCCCGCCGTTGCAGTGATAAATCCGCAAATTCACCGCAAATGATGCGGTAAATGCGAGTGGTCTCCGGCCCGGCCCATGCGCCGCAGGTGCATTTCGAGGCTCCTCATGCCAGCCGACGGCTCCGAGGGCAGCCTCACCACCTCAAAATATGCCCAACTCGCCAAGTGCTCGGAAGACACCGCCGCCCTCGGCTGCGATACCTTCTGGAATTCCGATGAAAAAGCGAATGCCCTCGCCGTTCTGGAAGGTCGCACCACGCGCCACGCAGCGCCTTGAATCTACACGTTACTGACCGGACTTCCTGGCTCCTCAAAAAAGTGGACGAGCGGCCTCGCGGCACAGGGCGTTCCATCCCCGCGACTTCCTCTATTTCTGATGTGGCCTGAATGGCTGTCGGGCTGGAGCAGCCGATGAAATTTGCGAGCGGCGTGAACCGCGAACTGAATTCTTTCTGCTTCCGCTCGTCGCGCCTCGATGTCATCGCCTTGTCATATTGCGGAGTTACTACTCACCCCATGACTAGACCTATGCTGCTGCCTGCCACGACCCGCCTCGCTTCCATTGCCATCGCTTTGCTGACTGCCACTGCCGCCGCGCAGGAGCGGCTTTCGTTTCCCGATGACCCATCCGTGCTGGATGTAAAAAAGGCGCTCGGCGCGAAGGGCGATGGCAAGGCCGACGACACGGATATCCTCCAGCGGGCGCTCGATATCGGCAGCGGGCGCGACAAGGATGGGGCGAAGCAATTTGGCAATAAGTCGCGCGTCGTTTTTCTGCCCAATGGCACGTATCGGCTCACGCGTTCGCTGGTGGTGAAGAGCGCGGTGGGGCCGTGGCTCTACGGCGAGTCGCGCGATGGCGTCATTCTGAAACTCGACGACGGCGTGAAGGATGTGACGGCGGTGCTGCGGACGCATCCGAATGAGCAGGGGCCGACCTCGGCAGACTGGTTCATGCGGAATCTGCGGAACTTCACCGTGGATGTCGGCGACAATCCCGGGACGGACGGTATCCGCTATTACGCGACGAATTCCGGCATTCTGAAAAACGTGCGCGTCATCGGGAAAGGCAAGGCCGGCATCAACGCGGGGTTCCTCGACCAGAGCGGACCTAACTTGATTCAGGACGTGGAGATTGATGGCTTCGAGCGCGGCATCCAGAGCCAGTGGGTGTGGGGCGGCACGCTGTCGCGCGTAAAGATAACGAACTGCCGCAGCGAGGGCGTGTATGTCTCTGCGAATGTGGCGGCCATCGAAGACCTCACGGTGGAAAACACGCCCGTGGCCATTGTGAACGATATACCCAAGGATTGGGATCACTGGTGCGGCGTCATCGCGCTGACGGGCGGCAAGTTCTCCGGCGGCAAGGCGGACGGCCCGGCTATTGTCAATAAGGGCAAGCTCTACGCCCGCAATGTGGCGGCGACGGGCTTTGCCAAAGCCATCGAATCCTCCGGCTCTAACGGCGCGTGCGAGGGGCTGAGTGTGGCGGAGTTTTCTTCGGCAAAAGTTCGGAAGCTGTGGGACGACTCGCCGGATGGCGCACTGAAATTGCCCATCAAGCGCGAGCCGGACGTGCCGTGGGAACACGACCACACGAAGTGGCTCTGCGTGGACGACCACGGCGCGAAG
>JANOZA010000654.1:0-4429 GCA_031429155.1 Verrucomicrobiota bacterium
CCTGTGCCGGTGGAGGCCGGATGGCACCATCGAGTTCACTGGCAGAGCCGACTCCCAGGTGAAGATCCGCGGATTCCGCATTGAGCCAGGAGAAGTGGAGCTGGCGATCCTTCAGCATCCCGCTGTGCAGCGCTGCTGCACCGTGGCGCACGGCGCAGAAGCCTCTTCAAAGCGACTGATCGCCTATGTCGTGACTGATACTGCAAAGCCGGTGACCACCGGAGCCATCCGTGATTTCATCCGGCCGCTTCTGCCTGCCTACATGGTGCCCAGTTTCATCATCGCGGTGCCGGAACTGCCCGTGACCCCCAACGGGAAGATTGATACCCGCGCCCTGCCAGGTCCGGAATCCATCCAGGCGAACGATGCGGAGCAGGGTCGCTCCTGCGGTGCCGCTCCGTCCAGCGATGTGGAGAAGCGACTCGCGCTGTTGTGGCAGGAAGTGCTGAAAGTCACACCCGGAGGGCTTGACGCAGACTTCTTCGAAATGGGCGGCACCTCCATGCAGGGGCTTCGGCTCTTCACCAGAATTCGCCAGGAGTTCTCCCGGTCCCTCCCGCTGGCCACGCTCTATGATGCGTCCACCCTGGGGGCGATGGCCGGGCTGCTGTCAGCTCAGGCCGATGAAACCGCAGAGTCCAACCAGATTGAGATCCAGCCCGAGACCGCCGCGGCGCTTCCTGCAGCCCCTCCCTCAGTGAATGGAGCGCACAAGCAAAAGAAGCCTTCACCCATCGCCTGCATCCAGCGGGAGGGCAGCGGCACGCCGTTGTTCCTGCTGCATGGCGGCGATGGAGGAGCCTTGTTTTACCGCAAGCTCCTGCCAGGACTCGGCCGCGAGCATCCGGTGTGGGTCATCGAATCGCCGGGAATCTCGGACGATAAGTGGATCCTCGCGAGGCACAGCGTGGAGTCCTGCGCCGCGGAGTACCTGAAGCTGATCCGAAGCGTCTATCCGTCAGGCCCGGTCATCATCGGCGGCTATTCCTACGGTGGCGTGGTGGCTTACGAAATGTGTCACCTGCTGCGGGAGGAAGGCGTTGAGCCGGAGTTGCTCATCCTGTTCGATACCGAAAACCCCGCCAACGGTCCGCGCGAACTGAATCTCACCGAACGGATCGCCGCCGGCTGGAGGCTCGGAGGCAAGGGGCTGGGCAGTAAGATCAAACATCTGACGACCCGGTTTTCGGAAGGTCTCCGCAACAAATCAAACTACGGTGCGAACACGGCGGCAGTGCGCGCACTCTTCGACCAGGGCCGCGTCGCTGAGGATGGAGAAATGCGCACCGCCCAACTGCGTCACTCCTGTATAGACGCCGTGGATGCATATGAGCCGTCACTGTATGACGGCCCGGTGCTGCTCTTCCGCAGCGATGCCGTGAGTGACAAATACGAGCGGACGGAAGACTACAACTGGCGCGGCATCGCGCCGGGTCTTCGCATCGTGCGCGTCAGCGGCGACCACCTCGTGCTCTTTGAGGAACCGTGGGTGCAAGGCCTCTCGGAGAAACTGCGAGCAGAACTCTCGACTCAGCGCTCTCCATTACTGCAAACATGAACGACCTTCCCCCCGCACTCTGGTCCACGCAGTGGCGCGGGATGGATATCGCGGTGTTTAGCATCGGGGAAGAATCGCCGCTGCTGCTCGCAGATGCCGGAGCGCTGCTCAACGATGAGGAGAAATCGCGCGCAAGGAAGTTCCACTTCGATCCTGACAGGAACCGCTGGATGCGGAGCCGGGCGCTCCTGCGGCTGTGTCTGGCCATGCGGCTGGAGATCAACGCCGGCGATGTGCAGTTTCGCTGCGGTGTGAACGACAAGCCGGAGCTGTCACCGGGAGGTTCAGGTCCGCCGCTGAGTTTCAATCTATCGCATTCCGGCGACTTCGCGGCCATTGCCATCGGGGCGGAGCCGGTGGGCGTGGACATTGAGGCATGGAACGATGTCTTGCCTGTGACGGATCTCGCGGAGCATGCATTCCGCCCGGAGGAATCGGCCGCCATTCGCAGCAGCGCGGAGCCCCGTTTGCTCTTCTACCAACTGTGGACGGCGAAGGAAGCGGTCATGAAGTGCACGGGGCTCGGCATGTCGCTGCCGCCGGCTTCGATCCAAATCAGCAGTGAACCAGGCGGCGGCCTCTATGGTGCGGCGCGGCTGGATCAGGAGGAGTCGTTCGAGCTTTTCGCCCACAATCATCCGGGAGCCTGGGTGCTTAGCGCGGCACGGCGGGCTTCGTGAATTTTGCAGCGGTCAGAGGCAATATCCGGCCCCGGTCCGGAGACCCCGTCAGGTGTCGCAGCCATTAGCGAGGCGTCGCAGACGCCTCGTTCACCGTCCGCCGGATCCTCCGCCCCCCCCCCGTCGCAGCCTTGAGCGATACCGGGATGGCCCCGGCCCGAAAGTGCTGGCACCCCTTGCGGGGTGCGAGATTCTCTGCGCGCGATCCGAGGCGTATGGCGACGCCTCGCTAATAGCTTGGACCCGCAAGGGGTCCAGCGATCCGGAGAGGATCAGCCCATTTCGGAAAGGAATTCAGGCGACCACTCTACCTCAGCGAATCCAAAAGCTCCTGCACGCGGGAGGTGTCTATGCCGGGAGGCTCCTGACGGATGAGATGCGCGGCATCTTCCCGCGCTCTGTCAGCCAAGCCGCTTTTCGCGTGGAGCAGCATCCGCTGGAGACGCTGGTGCGCGGCATCCGGCTCGATGGCTAGCGCGGCGTCCAGATAGCGCAGCACCCGCGCTTCGTCCTCAGCGGCGACAGCATTAGCGGTCAGGTTGTTCAACATGCGGAGAATGACGTCCTTGTCGGAGACGGGCGTCATGGCGTCTTCACCGGGCAGTTCGCCATTCAGATCCAGGAGAAACGCGGAGACCTCCGCCTCGGTGAGGATTTTGCCGCGATCGAAGGCATCAATGAAAACCTCCCGCGGCGGCTCGCCGGGCAGCGTGAGATGATTCATGCAGCGGCCCTGGAAGTTGCGG
Organism: Verrucomicrobiota bacterium; assembly: GCA_031429155.1. GTDB lineage: Bacteria > Verrucomicrobiota > Verrucomicrobiia > Verrucomicrobiales > V1-33 > V1-33. Next base: position 2,985 of record JANOZA010000654.1, read on the forward strand.
CCAGTGACGGAGAGGCCAATGCGGCGCGCGAACTCACGGTGCAGGATGCACAGCGTGATGGGCAGGCCCTCGCGGTCATCCATCACTTCATTCAGATAACTGTTGGCGCGGTGGTTCATGTCCTCGATGCCGCCGTGGAATCCATTCTCCTGAAACATCCAGCGGTGCAGCGCGGTCAGCTTCTTCTCCGGCGAGGATTTGTCGTCCTCGGTCAGTGCCGCCTTCAACTCCTCGGCCATGCGATCCACCTCCGCCATGCCCTGCGCGGCTTCGAACTCCGCATTGTCGAGCCGCGAGAGGAGAAAGGCCGCGCGTGTCAGGTCGCTGTCCTTAGCTTCTTTGGCGGCGAGCAAATCCGTGAGCTGTTTAATGACTGACTGCTCGTGCGCTTCGCCCGCCTGACGGCGCAGGAATGCCGCGCGCTTCTCCAGTGACACCGCCTCGCGCTCGGCGATCTCACGCACGGTGTCAGGATACGCTGCGAGTGTCGCCCTGGCCTCGGGGCTCAGCGGCTCGCCGCCGGAGGACGACTTGATCAGCGCGTTCACCGCATCCGCCACCGGATCGCCGGCAGCGGTGTCTTTGCTGAGGCGGAAGTCCTTAAAGTCGGGCTCCGTCTGGCGAAACTTGCACAGTCCGGCGCGTCCGGTGCGCAGCACTTTATCCTGACTGGTGATCGCCAGTTCGCCGTTCACAAAACACTGGATGCGCTCCGCTTCCAGCCGCACGCGCAGGTGATTCCATTCCCCGGGCCGATAGGCGGACGACTTCGTCTGCTCCAGGATCGTCCAGAAGCTCACATCCGGTCCCTCGAACCGCGTGAGCCTCAGCCCGCCGCTGCTGGGATAGAATCCGTAGTGCGTGTCCCCACCGTCTGAACAAAACGTCAGGCCCGCGGCGCCGGACTCGTCGTCGAGCTTCACGCGCACTGAGATTTCGTAAGGCAGCGCCGGCGGCTCTGTCTGATAGACACACAGCGCGCGGCCACCGAATGCCGCATCGTTGCGCTCGCGGGCCCGGATGACGCCCGCCCGCTGCGACCAGCGGCCGCCGTTCGGCTTCCAGACTTTTTCGTTCAATGCGCCGATGGTCAGCCAGTTCTTCATCGCCACCGGAGCGGCATGTTCCAGCAACGCACGGAGATCATTCACCGGCATGGCAAATCCGATGTTCTCTGTCAGCGTGCTCTTGAGCGAAACGATGCCCACGACCTCTCCGTCCTTATTCACCAACGGCCCGCCGCTGTTCCCGCGCTCGATGGGCATCGCCAATTGCACCATATCCTGTCCATCCACCTCCTGGAGCGCCGACACCACGCCCTCCACCACACTGAATCGCAGCCCCAACGGATTCCCCATCGCCGCCACATAGTCACCCTGCGACAGCGCGGCGGAATCTCCTAGCTTCAGCACCGGCAGGTCCTTCGCGTCCACCTGGAGAATCGC